>NZ_JBGCCD010000028.1:0-72070 GCF_041262405.1 Lysinibacillus sp. RC79 | reverse complement strand
CGCAACCAAAATGGTCCCGTGGTGTAGCGGTTAACATGCCTGCCTGTCACGCAGGAGATCGCCGGTTCGATCCCGGTCGGGACCGCCATTTTTTTTTTTTGCCGGTGTAGCTCAGTTGGTAGAGCAACTGACTTGTAATCAGTAGGTCGTGGGTTCGACTCCTATCGCCGGCACCATCCCTTGGAGGGGTAGCGAAGAGGCTAAACGCGGCGGACTGTAAATCCGCTCCTTAGGGTTCGGCGGTTCGAATCCGTCCCCCTCCACCATTTTTTAGGGGCATAGTTCAACGGTAGAATAGAGGTCTCCAAAACCTTTGGTGTGGGTTCGATTCCTACTGCCCCTGCCAGGTTTCAAGGTACTCGTTATCAAACACTGCTGTGATTACATATAGTGGCGATTGTGGCGAAGTGGTTAACGCACCGGATTGTGGTTCCGGCATTCGTGGGTTCGATTCCCATCAGTCGCCCCATTTTAATAATTGGGGTATAGCCAAGCGGTAAGGCAACGGATTTTGATTCCGTCATGCCTAGGTTCGAATCCTAGTACCCCAGCCATTCATTTCTTAATATGAGCCATTAGCTCAGTTGGTAGAGCATCTGACTTTTAATCAGAGGGTCGAAGGTTCGAGTCCTTCATGGCTCATCAGTTTTTATAAATGCGCCCGTAGCTCAATTGGATAGAGCGTCTGACTACGGATCAGAAGGTTATGGGTTCGACTCCTGTCGGGCGCGCCAAAAAGCCTAATAGTATCGGAATGTAGCTCAGCTTGGTAGAGCACTTGGTTTGGGACCAAGGGGTCGTAGGTTCGAATCCTGTCATTCCGACCATCTTTCCTGACATGGGGCCTTAGCTCAGCTGGGAGAGCGCCTGCCTTGCACGCAGGAGGTCAGCGGTTCGATCCCGCTAGGCTCCATCATTTATATATTACGGAGGTATACCCAAGTCTGGCTGAAGGGATCGGTCTTGAAAACCGACAGGCGGGTAACACCGCGCGGGGGTTCGAATCCCTCTACCTCCTCCATTTTTCCGGGTCAGTAGCTCAGTTGGTAGAGCATTAGATTGAAGCTCTAAGTGTCGGCGGTTCGATTCCGTCCTGACCCACCATATGCGGGTGTAGTTTAATGGTAAAACCTCAGCCTTCCAAGCTGATGTCGTGAGTTCGATTCTCATCACCCGCTCCAAAATAATGGGCCTATAGCTCAGCTGGTTAGAGCGCACGCCTGATAAGCGTGAGGTCGATGGTTCGAGTCCATTTAGGCCCACCATTATTCCGAAGTAGCTCAGTTGGTAGTAGCACCTGACTGTTAATCAGGTTGTCGCAGGTTCGAGTCCTGCCTTCGGAGCCACGGCCCGTTGGTCAAGTGGTTAAGACACCGCCCTTTCACGGCGGTAACACGGGTTCGAATCCCGTACGGGTCATCAAGCATGTTGCACATTAGTGCAACATGCTTTTTTTTTATGCCTACTAAAAGCCAAAAGAATCACCCTTCGTTAAGGAAGTTAAAGCCTCCGGTGGATGTCACGGAATCGGAAAGGAGTTCAAATAGGATGTTAGCCTAAAATCATCGCATCCATGCGATAACGGCTAACTGACCTGCATCGGTAAAAACGCCACGCCCTGTGGCATTACCGAAATGACTTACATCGTGTCGGCTCTCATGAAGGCCTAAGCACAAAGCCGAATCGGACGCATTGTTTATCTGTAGCGAAAGCAAAGCGGCAGCTACAATTATGCCGAGGCATAATTGATAAAAAAGAAGAGATGATAAGAAATATTGAACAAAGTATTTCATATATAAAATATGTATGTTTTCTTGCAGATTTTTTCGTGGTGATAATAGTTCCATTCCTCTAATATGAGGATAGATGGAGGAGTTCGATATGAATTTACATGAAGTACAACGATTTTTAGAACTTTATCAAGTAGAGCAAAACGAGTCAAAAACATGGCTAGAAAATAAATTACAGTATATTAAAACAGCTGGAGCATATATACCGACAATGGAAGAATTAATCTTTGGTGCACGAGTAGCATGGCGCAATAGTAATAAGTGTATTGGTCGATTGTTTTGGCAATCGCTGCATGTTGTTGATGCCCGAGATATTTCAAAAGAAGAGGATATTTTCAACGCATTGCTTGAACATATTCAATATGCAACAAATGATGGGAAAATTCGTCCAACAATAACGATTTTTGCACCGGGACGAGTTCGTGTATGGAATCATCAGCTAATCCGTTATGCTGGCTATGAAACGGAATCTGGAACCGTTGGTGATTCGCATTCTGTTGAGTTTACAAAAGTATGTGAGTCACTTGGCTGGCAAGGTAAGAGAACAGCATTTGACGTGCTTCCACTCGTTGTACAGGTGGATGGAAGGGAACCACAAGTGTTTACTATCCCTGACGAATATGTACTAGAGGTACCGATTCGTCATCCGGAATCTGCTCAAGTAGAGAAGTTAGGATTAAAATGGTATGCAGTGCCGATAATTTCGAGTATGCGCTTCCAAATGGCAGGTATCGATTTTGAAGCAGCCCCATTTAATGGTTGGTATATGGGTACAGAAATCGGGGCACGTAATTTAGCAGATCATGAGCGTTATAATATGCTGCCCGCTATAGCAGAAATTTTCAACCTCGATACAACCAAACAGGCTTCTTTATGGCGTGACCGAGCATTAGTTGAGCTGAATATGGCAGTCCTACATTCCTTTAAAGAAGATGGTGTGAGCATTGTAGATCATCATACAGCTGCACAGCAATTTAAATTGTTTGAGGAAGCAGAAGCAGCAGCAAATCGTGAGGTTACTGGTAATTGGACATGGTTGATTCCACCTCTTTCGCCAGCTACAACCCATATTTACCATAAGCCTTATGTTAATGTTTACAATACACCGAACTATTTTTATCAGAAACCACCTTACTAATAGAGAAAGGCAGCTCATGACATCCGCTGAAATAAGATCATGAGCTACCTTTTTTAATTTACATATTCATTTTTAGAAGCCCTAAATGAACATAAGAAGAGTATCAATGCTACGACAACAAATAACCAACCAGCCGTATTCCAGCCACCAAATAAATCATGCAAATAACCAAATAAGATTGGACCGATTGCGGCTAATAAATACCCTAATGATTGTGCAAAACCTGATAAATCAGCTGCCTCAAAAGCTGTACGGGTACGTAGTGTAAAGAACATCATCGCTAATGCGAATGAAGCCCCTCCTGCTAAGCCTAGTAGCACCATCCACAGTACAGCGAGGCTTGTCCATTCCATCACTACTCCGATAAAGCCAACTAAGTAAAATACCGTAAACATTAATACGAGAGGACGTTGAGATGTCATTTTACTAGCGATAATAGGCACAGCTAAAGCCATTGGAACTTGTGAAAATTGCATGATGGAAAACATCCAGCCTGCACGATCTGCAGCTAATCCTTGTGATATATATATTTCAGGAATCCAAGCGGCAGTTGTGTAGAATAATAATGACTGAAATCCCATAGCCCCCGCCACTGCCCAAGTAACAGGTGATTTCCATAATGGTGTACGTTCTTTCGTCGTCTTAACAGTAGACTCAGGCTTATTAAATTTCAGCTGTGGAATCCAAATTAATATGGTTAACACCACAAGAACAAGTGCGATTGCTAAAGCTCCTTGCCAGCCAAATGATGAATTGGCAATAGGATAACTAATACCAGCACCGAGTCCAGCTGTCAAATTCATCGACATTGTGAACAATGCCATAAGCAAACCTACGTGAAAGGGAAATTTCAATTTAAGTAATCCGGGAATTAGTACGTTACCGAATGAAATGGCTATACCAATTAGCATAGTACCAAATATGAGTAAACTAGTTGTGCCAAGGGAGCGTAGGACAATTCCTACCGCTAAAAGAATAGTTGATAAAAATAATGTTAATTCTAGTCCAAATTTACGTGCGACAATTGGTGCGAATGGTGAAATGATTGCAAATGCTAGCAATGGGATCGTTGTTAGAAAGCCCGCTAGTACATTGGATATGCCGAGGTCTTCACGGATAAAGGATATAATAGGACCAACAACTGTTAGCGGCATCCGTAATGTCGAGGCAATACAAATTACTCCGATAACGAGTAATAAGGTTGTCCCTTTCCAGTTAATTTTCCTGCTAGGATAAGTATCGGTATGTTCATGAGTAGTCAAATAAGTCCCCCCTGTTAGAACAATTTTGATTGAATCACTATACCACTTTATCACACTAATGGAAATAGTGGAAAATTCGCAAAATAAAGAACATTACTCGAGTTATTGAAATGTCATAGGTCGTATGTTAAACTAATACCCATCATAAATTTAATATTTAATGCCTCATGTTTATATTGAGGTAGAGGTCGCGGTATTTAAGAGTATGTTAATGGAAATGACAAGCATTAGAGAAATTAACTGAAAGGAAATACCGCCGAAGTGTGAGGGGACTTGAAAACCTCATGCTGGGGCTGTCTCCGAAAGGGACAGAACTGTCACGTTTGAACAACGTGTTGAGCTATCATTTTGAAGGAACAGAGGATTTACTTAGCCATCACAGCAACGTTCATGTGATGGCATTTTTTTCGCCTCTTAAAAAAGGAAGGAAGCTATATCGTGAGTGAAATAAAAGTCAATCAGCTCGGTCATAAAGCACCGAAGCTGAAAAAAGAATTAAAAAGCCGTCATATTACAATGATTTCATTAGGCGGTACAATTGGTACAGGATTGTTTTTAGCAAGTGGTGGTGCCATTGCACAAGCAGGCCCTGGCGGTGCACTACTCGCCTATGCATTAATCGGTATCATGGTGTATTTTTTAATGACGAGCTTAGGCGAAATGGCAGCTTATATGCCATCATCGGGCTCATTTAGTACGTATGCTACAAAATTTGTAGACCCAGCTTTAGGCTTTGCACTTGGTTGGAACTACTGGTACAACTGGGCGATTACAATTGCGGCAGAAATTTCTGCTGTCTCATTAATTATGAAATATTGGTTCCCAGATAGCTCATC
This sequence comes from Lysinibacillus sp. RC79, assembly GCF_041262405.1. Lineage (NCBI taxonomy): Bacteria > Bacillati > Bacillota > Bacilli > Caryophanales > Bacillaceae > Lysinibacillus > Lysinibacillus sp. RC79. The sequence goes on along the minus strand of NZ_JBGCCD010000028.1, from coordinate 67,044 downwards.
AGCACTTTGGACTGTTTTATTTATTGCTGTAGTTTTAACGTTCAATCTATTATCGGTAAAAAGCTATGGTGAAAGTGAATATTGGTTTGCAATGATAAAGGTTGTAACTGTAATCATTTTTATTATCATCAGTTTCTTAATGATTTTTGGTATTTTAGGAGGACACGCTCCGGTAGGCTTTACGAATTTCTTTATCGGTGATGGACCATTCCATGGTGGGCTCCTTGCTACATTTGGTATTTTCTTAGCTGCGGGATTCTCATTCCAAGGGACAGAGCTACTTGGGATAACAGCAGGTGAAACGGATGACCCTGGTAAAAATATCCCGAAAGCCGTGAAGTCTGTTTTCTGGCGAATTCTTTTATTCTATATTTTAGCGATTGCTGCAATTGGGATGCTGATTCCATTTACAGATGCACGTTTGCTATCTGAAGATATCGCTGTTTCACCATTTACACTGGTGTTCGACCGTTTAGGAATTGCCTTTGCTGCATCATTGATGAATGCTATCATTCTAACGGCAATGCTGTCAGCAGGGAATTCAGGGCTTTACGCATCGTCACGTATGCTTTGGCAATTAGCGGTAGATGGACATGCACCGAAAATTTTCACTAAACTAAGCCGTCGAGGTATTCCGATTTACGCATTACTGGCGACTTTAGCTGTAGGCTCCCTAGCATTTTTGGCTTCATTCTTTGGTGATGGTGTAGTCTACATGTGGCTGCTAAATGCCTCTGGGATGTCTGGCTTCATTGCTTGGCTAGGAATTGCATTTAGCCATTACCGTTTCCGTCGAGCGTTCGAGGTACAGGGCTTAGATCCGACATTGTTACCGTATAAAGCAAGGCTATTCCCATTCGGCCCGCTATTTGCCTTTACAGTTTGTATGATTGTTGTTATTGGACAAAACTACAATGCCTTTATGGGTAATACAATAGACTGGTATGGAGTCCTTGTCTCCTATATCGGTATTCCACTGTTCTTATTCTTATGGCTTGGCTATAAAATCAAGCATAAAACAAAAATGCTTCCATTAGAGCAATGTGATTTAAAAGTTGAACAATAAAAAATAAAACTGTCCTGTGAGCCATAGAAAATGACTTGCAGGGCAGTTTTTTAATGAATTTGTAACCCCAGGTACTATCTTGTCAGAAAAATACGCCAGGTGAACCATTAACCTTTAAGCCCCAAAGTCTCGTATCCCCATAATAGCAATCATCGATCCGTAGATGACAAGAATAAGCAAAATGATGAGTAATCCTAAATATTTAGAAATACCTGTTTGTTTTGATTTAATTCCGGATATTCCAAAATAAATACTCATTATCCAGAGTAGAGCACCCAAATAAAAGTAAATACCAAAAATGCCATTTTCACTTAATGAACTAGCATAAAACAATAACAACCCGATAATACAAAATATAATAGAATAAAACCCATAATTCCTTCTAAAAGTCATTTTTTGTAACTTTCTAAATTAATTTTGATTATTAATAAGAATATACTAATTTATATATAATATTACAAAATATATATTCGGAAGTTTGGGATGTTATTAGTTAAAACGTATGCAATGTAAATAAGTTGATTGGAGTGGAGACTGGGCGACTCCTCGGGGATCAGCGATATAGAGGAACGAAGGCTAAAAGCATCACGTCCTGTGATAACGCCTTCGTGACCAACATCATGTTGGCCCGAGACCCTGCAGCGTAGCGAAGCGGCTCATCGGACGCCCCCAGGAAGCTTTGCTCTGTGCGAAAGCGAAGCGTCAGCAACAAAGCGCCCAGTCGGAACGGAAATCACCCCCCACACCAGAATATATCATTAAGTTAAAGATATTATAAATTTTGCAGTATAGTACATTCGGATTTCTCAAATCATCACCTACTTTTGGTGTACAGCCTTAATATGGTAGACTGTTATATAAATGGCAGATTAAAAGGCTTTATGTTGAGAAGAGGTGCATGGAAGTGCAAAAGCATATTTTACTAGTAGAAGATGACGAAGCTATTCGTGATATGGTAGAAAATTATTTAACGATGGAGGGGTTTCTTGTCACCTCTGCAGTAAATGGAGAAGAAGCATTACAAAATTGTTTAAACAATCCCTTTGATTTATTGATCTTGGATATTATGATACCGAAGCTTAATGGATTAGAAGTTTTAAAGATCATACGAGAGCAAGTATCACTTCCAATTATTATCATGTCAGCCAAGGATAGTGATGTTGATAAAGCATTAGGATTAGGGTTAGGGGCAGATGATTATATTGCCAAGCCATTCTCGATGCTGGAATTTTCGGCACGTGTTAAAGCCGCAATTCGAAGAGCTACGAAATACTCCAGTCAAGTAGAGGAGAAGAAAGATATAGTAGAGATAGACAACTTATCGATCGACCTTGTTAATTTTTCAGTTGAGAAGAATGGACAAAATGTAAAGCTCACGTCAAAGGAATTTGCCATTTTAAAGTTATTCGTGACAAATCGTAATCGAGTTTTTACAAAGCAGCAAATGTATCAATTGATTTGGAATGATGCTTACTATGGAGATGAAAATATTATTAATGTACATATAAGAAGATTAAGAGAAAAAATTGAAGACGATCCATCCAATCCTCAATATATTAAAACACTTTGGGGAATTGGCTATAAATTTGAAGGATAAACAGATGATTATAGTTCTTTTATTTATAATTGTATTGCTCATAGGCATTATTATTTTTCAGGTGAGAGTAAAAAAACAACAAGACACTACCATTCAATATATGTATCAAAAACTGCAAGCCATTATTGATGAACAATCAAGTGAGAAGATTTTAGTATCGACAACAAATCAAGAATTACAACAGCTACTGATTGCGATGAATGCGTTGCTAGACCACAATCAAAAAGTACTGGCGACACATCGAAAAATGGAAAGCTCCATGAAAAAGATGTTAGCCAATATTTCACATGATCTTAAAACGCCTTTAACAGTTGTACTAGGTTATACGGAAATGCTGAAGCTTCATCACTCACTTAGTGAAGAGGAGCAGAGACGATTGCTCACTGGCGTTCATTCGAAAACATTGGAAGTATTAAAAATAATCCATACATTTTTTGACCTGGCAAAATTGGAGGCTGGAGATACAGATTATCCAATGACGAAAATTAATGTAAGTGAAATTTGCCGAAAAAATATTTTATCATTTTACGATATGGTCACATCTATGGGACTAGAGATCGATATAGCAATACCAGAGATATCCGCGTATGCACTTGGCAATGAAGAAGCGTTAGATAGGGTTTTGAATAATTTACTGTCAAATGCTGTTGCCTATGGAGCGACAGGAAACATCATTGGACTCACAGTGCGAAATGATGATACGAATATTTTTATTGATGTCTGGGATCGTGGTAAGGGGATTGACGAATATCAAATTGATAATGTTTTTGAAAGAATGTATACGCTTGAAGATTCCAGAAATAAATCCTTCCAAGGGAGTGGCCTAGGCTTAACAATTACAAAACGTCTTGTAGAATTAATGGATGGCTCCATCCAGCTTTCTAGTATCCCATATGAGAAGACTATTTTTACGGTTTCTTTAAAACGAATGATGTACTGAACAGTCATGCTTGTAGAGCATTTTAATTGCTTTACAAGCTTTTCTTATACGCTTAAGAAATTTGTAAGAATCAAGTAATAAATTAGAGAGTTTCATTTTTTATAATAAGGATAGCTAAATTTAAAGGAGAGATCTACATGACATATATTGTGAAAACAAATCAGCTTACGAAGGTGTTCGAGGGAAAAGAAGTCGTTTCTGCTGTGACTATGCATGTGAAAAAGGGAGAGATATACGGTTTTTTAGGTCCTAATGGTGCCGGGAAAACCACTGTCATGAAAATGCTGACAAATCTTACGAAGCCGACGAGTGGAGATATTGAAATCTTTGGTGAAAAATTAATCGACAGCTCATACGAAGTGCTGAAAAGAATGGGAACGATTATTGAATACCCGATTTTTTACGAAGATTTAACAGCAAAGGAAACCTTAGAATTACATTGCGAATATATGGGCTATTATGACAAGAAAGAGATTGCTCATGTTCTAGATTTAGTAAAACTAACAAACACTGAGAAGAAACGTGTAAAAGACTTTTCTCTTGGGATGAAACAACGGTTGGGTATTGCACGTGCAATTATTACTAAGCCGGAATTACTTATTTTAGACGAGCCGATTAATGGACTAGATCCAGTTGGCATTAAAGAGCTTCGAGAGCTTTTCAAGATGCTTTGTAAAGAGTATGGAATTACGATTATTATCTCTAGTCATATTTTGGGTGAAATTGAACAATTGGCAGATACAGTTGGGGTTATTAAAGATGGAAGATTAATTAAGGAAGTATCAATGGACACTGTCAATCGTAGTCAAACAGATTATATTGAAGTGACTGTCAATGATGGGGAAAAGGCTGCCTTTATTATAGAAAGTAAATTAAATATTACTAATTTCAAACTAATGGATGACAATTGTATTCGAATTTATGAATCGACAGCTTCACAAAAGGTACTATCTAAAACATTGATTGAGCATGATATTGAAATTGAGGGCATTAGCAAAAAAACAAGCTCATTAGAGGATTACTTCTTGAAGCTAATCAATGGAGGTGTCGCCAGTGCTTAATTTAATGCGGCTAGAAATGAAAAAATACCATATTGGTTCATATATAAAACGAGCTGTTTTCGCAAATTTTGTGATATTAGCCATTATATTTATGCTTATATTTATCACTAAAATAGAAGGGGATCAAGATTTTAGAACTTATCAGACGGCATTTAGCCTTATAGATTCAGGTGTAAGAGCAGTATTTATTATTTTTGCTAGTGTGTTAATCGCCAAGTTTATTATTGGAGAATTTAAATATAAAACTATCACCGTAGCATTTATGTACCCGATCAATAGAAAAAAACTAATTGCTTCAAAGCTAGCCATTGTTGTTCTTTTTACCTTTAGTGCAATTATTCTATCGACTATTTTTGTCACAGCGATTTTTTGTGCTGTTAGTGAGAGTTTCCAATTGCTTCCGGATACATTATCGGTATCTCTCATAATACAACGAATTCCCGCTGTGATCATGAATGCACTTTCAGCATCATGCATCGCATTAATACCATTGTATTTCGGTATGAGAAAATACTCCATTCCGGCAACGATTGTATCATCTATATTAATTGTATCAGTCGTATCATCAAATTCAGGTAACTTCACCTTGTACGATATTATTTTCATACCAATCACTTTAGCTATTATCGGTATAAGCGTGGCCTATTTATCATTTCGAAATATTGAGAAGATAGATATATAAGGATAAAAAATAGCTCATCACAAAAGTAGGGGATAACATTTGTTAGACTAGATGTTCTTAGGTAAGCCCAAGCCGGAGCGGAAATTAGCCTGCATTATGAAAATAGCCCCTTACATGTAGAAATGCCAGACACAAAACCAAATCAAGGTCTTTGTGTCTGGCATTTTTTTAGCCAAATACCGTTTGCCATAATAAATAAAGATTTAAAGCAACTACAATCGCCACGACAATCCATCCTAATATGGTTGTAAAACGATGGTTGACTAGGCTTCCCATGATGTCGCGCTTACTTGTAAACATAACAAGCGGTACAAGAGCAAATGCAATACCAAAGGACAAAACAACTTGACTTAGGACAAGTGCATAAGTTGCATTAACACCGGATGCAATGATAACCAGAGGAGGAAGCATTGTAATAGCACGGCGTAAATAGAGTGGAATTTTCATTCTTATAAAGCCTTGCATCACAACGTCACCTGCAAGTGTACCAACTGAAGAGCTAGCAAGACCAGCAATGAGAAGGCCAAGACCAAAGGACACTGCCGCCATCGGACCAAGCGCCTCTTTTAATCCGGTATAAGCGATATCTAAATCTTCAACTACTACACCTTGTGTATGGAATACTGCTGCAGCAATAACTAGCATACTCATATTGATAGCGCCAGCGATAATCATTGCGATAATAATATCAATAAACTCAAAACGGAATATACGTTTTTTTTCAGCATCATTTCGGCCAACGATACGATTTTGGGTTAATGAAGAATGCAAGTAAATAGCGTGTGGCATGACAGTTGCCCCTAAAATACCTGTTGCAAGTAAAATAGAATCTACTCCATCAAAGCGCGGTGTGAACATGCCTATTGTTACTTCGCCCCAATTTGGCTGTGCTAAAAATGTCTGGAATGCAAATGCTAATACGACAATAAGCACCATACCAGAAATGCCCGCTTCAAATGCTCTAAAGCCTCTGCGCTGTAATTCTAAAACAGCAAATGAGCCGACTGCTGTAATAAGCGCTGCAGGTAACATTGGAATATTGAATAACAAGTACAGCCCTAGTGCAGCTCCAATAAATTCTGCTAGGTCTGTTGCAATAATGACCAATTCAGCCTGTATCCATAAAAAAATAGAAGTTTTTTTAGAAAAATGTTCACGTGCTACTTCGGGTAAATTTTTACCTGTCGCAATACCAAGCTTTGCCGACAAAGATTGAATTAACACCGCCATTAAATTAGAAAAGGCGATTACCCAAAGCAGTAAATATCCATATTTTGAACCTGCTGTAATATTTGTTGCGAAGTTACCTGGATCAATATAGGCAACTGCTGCGATGAATGCTGGGCCAAGAAACGGTAAGATTCGTCGCCAGCCTTTTATATCTCCATCTAAAACCGCCTCAGCAGACGATTTATTCATTCGTTTGTGAACCATGTTGTTCCCTCATTTCAAAGAGTATCGCAAGCGAAATAAAGTTTCCTAGAGGAAAATGTATATTACTATTTTATAGCTAGAACCCAAAAATGTGAAGAAGTTTGCTCAATTTTTTACTTAATTCGAAATGTTTTTGATATAGTAAACCAATTGTGATTGAAGAATTCTGCTTTTGTATCAATGTATGGAAACATCATAGCGGAATATTCGATTCATATGAAAACGATCAAGGATTAATGTACGTATCCATTTTAAAAGAGGGAATATACTTATAAAGGGTTTTTTTATTTGATTTCCAATTCAGGTATTCACATATTTTCTACCAATATTAAAATGTTATTCTTCAAATAATAATTCATCACCAAAAGTTGGAATGGCTTTTTGGGGGTCATATAAAACTGTTAGAAATATCAAGTGAAAAAAATTTTTTGAAACCATTCTTTTCATCTTTACTTTTTTAAATTACAGGCGTAATATGACATCATTATAAAAGTTTCAAATTTCTAAATCGCTGAAGCAATTTGACGCGGGGGACCCAATTTTTACGGATTACATAGGTAATCCTTGGGGTGAATCTCTTCATTTATTGAGGGGTAGGGCTACTCAGGCCCGAATCCGACAGCTAACCTCGTAAGCGTTAAGAGCAGAAAAGTGGAGCTTGGCAGACGAATGAGTGTCTACAAGTCTTATTTAGTGATGGCTTGTAGACTTTTTTTATCTTCATTCTAAAAGTGAAACAAGGCCCCGGTGAACGGCACAAAAACGATTATGCTAAAGTGTAATCGATTTAGAAATGTGAAACACATTCTATGAAACTAGAAGGTGTCGAATATGAAATCCTCATTAAAACGTTATATTATCGGTAAACCATTGAGATCTGATGTGTTAGGGGAACAAAAGCTTAGTAAAACAAAAGCACTTGCCATACTATCGTCTGATGCTTTGTCATCAGTAGCGTATGGACCTGAGCAAATTTTAATTGTACTCATGACGGTAAGTACTATTGCCTTTTGGTATTCTCTACCGATTGCTGCTGGGGTAATTGTGTTACTGACAGCACTTATTTTCTCGTATCGTCAGGTTATTTATGCGTATCCACATGGTGGTGGAGCATATGTAGTTTCTCGGGAAAATTTAGGTGTCAATGCTGGTCTAGTCGCTGGTGGATCATTGCTTGTTGATTATATTTTAACAGTTGCGGTAAGTGTATCGGCTGGAACAGATGCCATTACTTCGGCATTTCCAAGTCTTCATCCATATAACGTTGTAATCGCTGTGTTTTTTGTTATATGTTTAACGATTTTAAACCTACGTGGTGTCACAGAATCTGCATCCATTTTAGCGTATCCAGTTTATTTGTTTGTGATAGTGATTCTGATGTTAATCGGGGTAGGGGCTTATAACGTAGTAACAGGGCAAGTTCCAGCAGATTTGCATCCAAAGGTCGGTACACCAGTTGCAGGTATTAGTCTATTTATATTATTAAAAGCATTTGCATCAGGAAGCTCAGCTTTAACTGGTGTTGAAGCCATTTCAAATGCTATTCCTAATTTTAGAGATCCAGCACCGAAAAATGCGTCTAAAACATTATTGGCTATGGGCGGTATTTTGGCAGTGCTATTTATTGGTATTGTGAGTCTAGCTTATTTTTATGGAGTTGCTCCAAATGCGAAAGAAACGGTTGTCTCACAAATTGCGGAGGCAAGTGTAGGTCGTAATTTCTTTTATTATATAGTACAAGGAACAACAGCGATGATATTAGTGCTTGCTGCGAATACGGGTTATTCGGCCTTTCCTTTACTAGCTGTCAATTTATCGAAGGACGGTTTTATCCCAAGAATATTCCAAATTCGTGGGGATCGACTTGGCTATTCAAATGGCATCATGATGCTTGGTTTAGCTGCCATTGTTTTAATCATTTTATTTGATGGAACAACAGAGCATTTGATTCCACTTTATGCAGTTGGTGTGTTTATTCCGTTTACGTTAGCGCAGGCTGGAATGATGAGAAAATGGTGGCGTGAAAAGCCAAAAGGTTGGGTGGCTAAATTTGCAATCAATACGATTGGAGCGGTCATTTCCTTTATTGTAGCCATGATGTTTTTTGTGACAAAATTACCTCAGGTATGGCCAGTGTTTATCTTTTTACCAATTATTATTTGGACGTTTCACCGTATTAAGCAGCATTACAAAACAGTTGGTGAACAACTAAGATTAGATAATGAGGAATTACCGAATGTTGAGGGTAATGTTTTCATTGTCCCTGTCGCTGGTATTACGAAAGTAGTCGAAAACACATTGCATTACGCGCAGTCATTAAACGTTGATAAAATTATTGCCTTTTATGTAGCCTTCGATCAAGCGGACGCAAAAGCGTTTGAGGAGAAATGGAAAGCTTGGCAGCCAAATATACGACTTGTAACATACTATTCACCTTATCGAAGTATTACACAGCCGTTGATGAAATTTATTGATAAGGTTGAACATCATTGTACGAAAACGGGCCATCAAGTAACAGTGATCATCCCACAGTTTTTACCGAAAAAAGGGTGGCATCATATGTTACACAATCAATCGAGTCTATTGATTCGCACTTCGCTATTATTTCACAGAAATATCGTCATTATGACAGTGCCCTTCCATTTATCAAAATAATGACTAGCAAGCTCGAAAATAGTCTGATATAATCATAACGTTGATTGTAAAACACGAACGTTTACAATTGAAACTTACTAAAACAATAGTAAATTCCGAAAAAACAGACTTTATTCAGTGTAAGATATAAGCACATACCGAATAAAGTACCATTTATGGAAATGACGCTAAGGCGTAATGAAGATAAGGAAGTTCTTACAGCTTAATACTATTTCACTCATATAATAGCGAGAATATGGCTCGCGAGTTTCTACCGATTTACCGTAAATAAATCGACTATGGGTAGCAATGCTTTAGAAGACTTCATATAAGATGTTTTCTATTCGTTTCGACGTTTTTACGCTGAATGCTTTGCTCCACTCGTAGATGATTGGAATCAAAGTATTCAGCGTTTTTTATTACTTGCATTGCTTCCGGCGCTCGCCTGTAACGGAATGTAAGTTGCTCATAAAGAGTTATTACTATAAGAAAGAAGGCTATCAAGGAAATGAAGTTATTACACGACAAAATTACACAAGAGGGTAAAGTTTTATCTTCATCTGTATTAAAAGTAGACTCATTTTTAAATCATCAAATTGACCCAATGCTTATGAAGGAAATTGGTCATGAGTTTGCAAATCGATTCTCTGATCAAGTCATTACAAAAATATTAACGATCGAATCTTCAGGTATCGCACCATCTGTTATGCTAGGGCTTGAAATTGGTGCTCCTGTAGTGTTTGCACGTAAACGTAAATCATTAACACTATCAGATAATCTTTATTCTTCAAAAGTACATTCTTTCACAAAAAATGAAACAAATGATATTTCAGTATCACGTAATTTCTTAAATGAAGATGATAACATTCTAATTGTAGACGATTTCTTAGCTAATGGGGAAGCTGTCAAAGGTTTGCTTGATATCGCAGCACAAGCTGGTGCAAATGTTGTCGGTGTAGGCATTGTTATTGAAAAAGGTTTCCAAGACGGTGGGAAATTATTACGCCAGCAAGGGGTTCGCGTGGAATCATTAGCAATTGTAGATTCTCTTGATGATGGCAAAGTAACATTTGCTGCGGAGGCTAATGCGTAATGAATACCGTTAAATCGACGACGCTAGCTATTCAACATTTACTTGCGATGTATGCAGGAGCCATTTTAGTGCCACTGATTATCGGTGGGGCAATTGGCTTTGATTCAGCACAAATGACGTATTTAGTAGCGATTGACATTATGATGTGTGGGATCGCAACGCTTTTACAAGTGTATTCAGGTAAAATGATCGGTATTGGTTTGCCAGTAGTACTAGGCTGTACATTTACAGCAGTTAGTCCAATTATTGCAATCGGTACAAATCCCGAACAAGGTATTACTGATATTTATGGATCTATTATTGCATCAGGTATAATCATTATGATTATTGCAGGCTTTTTCGGTAAGTTAGTAAAATTCTTCCCGCCGGTTGTTACAGGCTCGGTGGTGTCGATTATCGGTATCTCTTTACTACCAGTAGCTTTAAACAATATGGCAGGTGGACAAGATGCAGCAGATTTTGCATCTAGTTCTAATGTAACTTTAGCGTTTATTACATTGGTTATTATTTTAGTCGTTTATCGTTTTTCTACGGGCTTCATTCGTGCAATTTCCATTTTAGTGGGGTTAGTTGCGGGGACAATCCTAGGAGCATTTATGGGGAAAGTTGATTTTAGCCCAGTTTCAAATGCTGCCGTATTACACATGGTTCAGCCATTCTATTTTGGGATGCCAACTTTTAATGCATCTGCAATCATTACAATGACGCTTGTAGGAATGGTTTCTTTAGTAGAATCAACAGGGGTTTATTTTGCGCTAAGTGATATTTGTAAGAAAAAATTAGATTCAAAAGATTTATCACGTGGGTACCGTTCAGAAGGTCTTGCCTCTGTTATCGGCGGTATTTTCAACGCTTTTCCATATACAACATTCTCACAAAACGTGGGACTTACACGTATGTCAGGCGTAAAAAACCGTAAAGTCATTTACATCACAGGTGGTTTACTAGTAGCACTTGGCTTCCTACCAAAAATCGCAGCATTAACAACAATTATTCCAACACCAGTACTTGGTGCGGCAATGCTAGCGATGTTCGGTATGGTCATTACGCAAGGTATGGGCATGTTAGTACCTGTTATGAATGAGTCAGCGGAAAATGCGATGATTGCTGCGATTGCAGTTAGTCTTGGTGTCGGTGTATCGGTTGTACCAGGAATATTCGATGCACTGCCAGAAAGCGTTTCTCTTCTAACTTCAAACGGTATCGTCTGTGGTTCTGTTACTGCGATTATCCTTAATATTTTATTCAACATGATTGGGCCTAAGCATAAGGAAGACCCGATGCATGGGGAAGCTTAACGGATTTCTATAACCAAAAATATGTCATCTACTTCTATAGTAGGTGGCATTTTTTTTATTGAAGTAGATGTTTAAAATTTTATTGTTAGGGAATCTAGAAAATAGATACATCTTAATAGAATGCAAGTCGATGTCTCGACATACATTAATAGTATATAAAACTACTTTTTGAAAGGTATCTTACAAATGCAAAGTATATTTCTGATTTTAATACTTCAATTAATTTATGTGCCTTTTTTAACGTTACGTACAATACTTTTAGTGAAGAATGTTACTTTCCTTGCCGCCATATTCGGTATGCTGGAGATGTTAGTGTATGTATTTGGCCTTTCACTCGTTTTTAGTGGGAAACAAAGTATGTTAGCTATGGTCTTTTATGCAGTTGGATTTGGGTTAGGAATATTTTTAGGTGCTAAAATTGAGCGAAAACTGGCGATTGGCTATGTCTATACGACCATTAATACGCAAAACAAGAATGAGGAACTTGTGAAATTTCTTCGTAATGAAGGGTTTGCGGTAACGATTTACATTGGTGAGGGACGAGATAGTAATCGCTATAAATATGAAATATTAACAAAGAGAAATCGTGAGACAGAATTGTTCCAAATTGTTGAGCATTATGAACCGAATGCTTTTATTATTTCGTACGAGCCCAAATCATTTAAAGGCGGATTTTTGCTGGATCGAATGAAGGCGAAACGCAAATAGTTTTTCTAACATTGCCCTTCCGTTTATATACAGAAGGGCATTTTGGGGTTCTCACCAAAAGTTGTGGATGACTTTGTTAAAACGTCTATTATGTAAATAAGTTGATTGGAGTGGAGGCTGGGCGACTCCTTGGGGATTAGCGATAGGGGAACGAAGGCTAAAACCATCACGTCCTGTGATAACGCCTTCGTGACCAACATCGTGTTGGCCCGAGACCCTGGAGCGAGCATCGCGAGTGAAGCGGCTCAACGGACGCCCCCAGGAAAGCGCCCAGTCGGAACGGAAATCAACCACACGTTTTGGTGATGATCCATTTTTTGTATTCACACAATTTATAGAGAAATTTAGCGACCAAGCTCGATAAAAAATATTAATACTATGACACCGACAGACGTGAACAATAACATGTTCAAATCGATTTTTTCATACTATAAAAACATGCAAGTCTCGGAGGGGTGTTGTATGTATTTTTTTACGAAAGGCTTGGTCATTCTTATAGGAAGTGCCGCGGTATCATTAGGAATTAATTTATTCTTAACACCCTATCAAATTTTAGATGGGGGAGTTGTAGGAATAGCGCTTATTTTACACTATATATATAAGCTTAAAATAGGTTTAATGATCATCGTTATTAGCATTCCAATTTTTGTTGTTTCTTGGTATAAATACAGAGCGTATTTTTACAATAGTATACATGGATTATTCGCATATTCTCTTAGTATCGATTTACTAAAGCCCGTCCGGAATCTTATCCATGTAGATGCCATCTATAGTGCCATATTTGGAGGGGTACTTATGGGTTTTGGTGTTGGTTTGATGCTTAGATTTCAGACAAGCACTGGTGGTACAGATTTGATTGCACAATTTTTAAGTGATAAAACCGGAATTAATGTCGGGATGCTTATTTTTATGATAGATTCAATCGTCATCGTCATAGGGGGACTGCTTTTATCTTCTAGTACATTATTGCTTTCTATTATTACAATTTTGGTAGCAGGGATTACAACAAGTATCATGACTAGCCGTGTTTAATAAAAAATAGCTTCAGTATAGGACTGAAACTATTTTGAAATTCGTTATCGAGAGCTTTTCATCATTCGCTTTTTAGGGTGTGCAGGCTTTACTTCTGCAATTAATATGGCGAGTAAAATCAGTACAGCCCCTACAACCATCCGACTTGTTAATACCTCATGTAAGAATATAACGGATAGTACCATGCCGAAGAAGGATTCTGTAGATAGGATAATAGCTGCCTTTGTAGCAGATGTATATTGATTCGCAATATTTTGAAAAAGATAGGCAAGAGTAGTTGAAAAAATGGCTAAATAAATGATTGAATAGATTGCTTCTTTTTCAAGAGTAGTTGGGATATCTCCTTGACTGACTACGACCAAGACACCTAAAAAAGATGCTGTCATAAATTGAATAATCGTAAGAGCAATGGCATCTTCCCTTTGGACAAACAGGTTCGTACAGAAAATATCAAAAGCAAAGGCGACAGCACAAGCTAAGGAAAGCGCATCTCCGATATTCATCGTCAGTGAGCCCTGTAAAGATAAAAAACCGATGCCGGCAATAGCTATAATCGAACCGATTATCTCATAGCCATCTATACGACGCTTGTAAACCGCAAACGCAATTAATGGAACAATAATGACATTGACAGCAGTTAAAAATGCATTTTTAGATGGTGTTGTATATTGTAGCCCTACTGTCTGAAGGGCAAAGGCAATATATAAAATGGTCCCTAACAAAATACCTTTCCAGATAACTGATTTAGAAGCTTTTTTTAATCGATATCCAAATAAGACTGTCAGTATAATCGAAGCTAATAAAAATCTACCTGCCATTACTTGATAGGCTGTTAAATATTCCAATGCAATAGCCGTTACTACAAATCCGCTACCCCAAACGATTGCAGTGACTAATAGCATACCATCAGCTATGTATTGTTTCATCATTCGTCCTCCTAACTTCAATAGAATAGCATGAGATGGAAGAAAATAATTTGATCTTAATTCTAAAAATTCAGGCGTTTTTTTGTACTTATTCCAAAGCTGTCATTCGACATTCATTTTGCTATGTAATAAGTACAATTTAACGGCTGCAGCTATACGCTCATAAAAAACGTAATCATTTTCTAAAGGTGCTACTAGCTGACGTATTTTTGACATACGATAACGGATTGTGTTTGGATGGCAGAAATGAGCCACTGCTACTTCCTTAATGTTGCCTTGTTTTACGACATAGGTAATTGCTGTGTTCATTAAATCCGGATCAACCTTTTTCTCTAGTAGGGGACCAAGATAGCTATTTACATAGTCCATAGCAAATGTAGCGTCCTTACGATACAATTCAATTAACAGCCAATCAGAAGCGAGGTTCTCATAATGACATATAGGAGCCGTTTCTATTTCAGCCATGATACGTGCATAAAAAGCTTCACGAACAGCAATAGGGAATTCTGTTTGTGTTACGTGACAACGACTATAGCCAAAGGTCATTGATTCAGTTGAGATTGCATACATCGTCAACCATTCTTTGAGAAGTTTTTCAAATTGAAATGACTGTGATGGATGGGTCATTAAAATAAAGAGGCTCTTTTTATAGGTACACATCATACTAGATTTCAATAGAGGCTCTAATTGAAAAAGAGATTGCATCCATTGACTATTTGCATGATCTTGCATTTGAATATTAGCTACAAATACATATTTTTCAAAGGGCTTATTGATTTGCTGTAATATCGACTTTATTTGTTCATCAGTTACTTCTTCCTCCATAAGTCGTCGCATAATCGTTTCTAAAAAGTATGAATAATCCTGTGTTTTTGCATAGGCCATCGTTTCCAAAATAATCTTTTCAAAAAATTCGTCTCCGCCAAATCGCAATATCGGGAAATTTTGTTCATCTGCATAGACTAGCACTTCCTCTGGTAACTCCTCATAGATGACAGGCTTATAAGCTAAAGCACTTGCCCCCAGCTCAATAAGGCTTTTCACGGCATTCCATAAATATTCTGGCTTTTGCTTTGCGAATAATAAACTGCTTAAAACAACACTATTCGGTGTAAAAATCGTTTCTCTCACAGTTTGAATATCAGGCGAAAATTCAAAGTCTAGAATTTCCACATTTTGTACCGGTTTATGTAAACCATTGCGACCAGCAACGACTGTAAAATCTTTTGTAATTGGCAGTTGTAAAAAGTTCTCTACGTTCATTGAGATATCAAGCACCCTTTCTTGTGATTGAGCTTCTATTACTTATTATAAAAGTACTTGTCAGTAAAATACTATTAGTATCGCTGATAAACCGGCCAACATCGCTGATAAAGTACCTCAAATCGCTGATAAACCAACCAATTAAAAAGAATCTGCTGAAGTTCTACAGACAAAGTCCGTAAAGCAGGCAGATTCTTCTACATTATCAAAATTAGATGTTAGCGAAAATATTTGGTTTTCTATTTTTCATTGGATTCGTTTGTTCAATGGCGTAACCAACGTTAAGAATACGACCTTCTTTAAAGGCTGGTCCAATGATTTGGAGGCCAACTGGTAAATTACCTTTAAAGCCACAAGGAACGGAAAGGGCTGGTAACCCTGTTAAGTTACTTGGGCCTGTAAATCGAATGATATTATCAATTAAATCAACTTTTTCACCATTTAAATATGCAAAGTCATCACCGATAGTACTTGCCACTACAGGTAATGTAGGGGTAATAAGCACATCAACCTGATTGAAAATTTTTGTGAACTCCTGTTTTATTTGTCGTCGTACTTGTTGAGCCTGTAGGTAATCAACTGCAGACGGTAATTCACCGAGTTCAAATAACAGACGAATATCATCTCCGAAATCCTGTGGCCTTTTCTGTAAATCGGAATGATGGATTGCAGCTGCCTCTGAAAGGGAAGTAACGAGCTCTGCCCATTCTGCATATTGCAAGGATGGGATACGAACGGTTTCAATCTTTGCCCCTTGTTCCACTAAGCTTTGAATACTTGCTCGAACAGCCTTTTCTATATCCGAATCTACTCGGTTAAAGAAATATTCTTCGTTGATGCCGATGACTAAATCCTTCACATTACCCGAGATTTGCTGTACATAATTCTCTGTTGGAACGTCTGTACAAGTAGGGTCTCTATGGTCAAATCCAGAAATAATCTCAAGTAAGCCGGCAGCATCTTTTACTGTCTTTGTCATTGGACCAATATGGTCTAAGCTCCAAGCGAGAGGGTAGCAGCCATATTTACTTACACGACCATGAGTAGGCTTTAAGCCGACAATCCCACAGGCTGATGAAGGGATTCGAATAGAGCCGGCAGTATCTGTTCCTAATGATGCAACGCTTGCCCCTGCTGCAACTGCTGCGCCAGAGCCGCCACTAGAACCGCCAGGGATCTTATCTAAATCCCATGGATTGCGAACGGGTCCGTAATGAGGGTTATTATTCGTGATGCCCCATGCGTACTCATGCATGCTTAATTTACCCGTGAAAATAACACCGGCATTACGAAGCTTTTCTACAACCGTCGCATCATAATTTGAAACGAAGTCCTTATGAATCTTTGATGACATCGTTGTTATCTTATCTTTAAAGTACAAATTATCTTTTAATGCCATAGGAATCCCGTGATACATTCCTCGATACTGTCCATTCAAAATTTCTTTTTCTAACACTTGCGCTTGTGCTAGGGCTTCTTCACGATAAAAAGCCATGTATGAATTAATTTTAGGCTGACTTTCTTCAGCAAAATCTAAAATTGCTTTCGTCAACTCGACTGGAGAGAGTTTTTTAGTTTCAAGTAAAGGTGCTAACTCTTCAACAGATTTTAAGTGTAAATCAGTTGTCAATGTGGTCACCTCCAGGGATGTTGCGGATAGCGATATCAGCATCATCAATAGCGATGCCTTCTAAATTACCACGAAGGGATTGCATACCTTCCCACCGTGCTTTTAGAAGTTCAAGGTGTTCAGATTTTGGTGTAATTCCTTTGTTCTCCAATAATTGTTGAATCGACAAACTCATTAACAGGATCCTCCCTTGAAAATAGTTTTTATCTAAATAGGTTTCCCTATAAAGAACAGATCTTTTATTATAAAGAATCATCGCCATAACGTGAGGGTGATTTCGGTTCCGATTGGGCACTTCCCTGGAGTCCGATGAGACTTGCACACCGGGTTATCTGTGACGCTATGAGCGTTTTTACAAAATGTCATCCTTAATGTATGGAGATGAGTTATTATTTTACTATAAAAATAACAAATTTCTATAAAAGGTAATAAAATACTATTATCACAAGCATACACTATTTACGATATATAGCAATGAATTGAATGAATATATAGTATATTGCGAAAAATATACTACTCTATCCAGTAATTAAGATTACTTTTAATAGAGCAATGTCAACTGTTGAAAGGGAAATCTAGTGCTAGAGACACCTGTTTTTACATAAAATTCACAGTGCTTTTACAATGAAAGCGTACAATAGATCCTATTAACCGGTTTAAGAGGTGCGAGAATGGAGTCTGTTGTGAGACAAAGCATAAAAACAAGTAATTTATTTTCTTATTTAAAGTATTTATACAGGCAGCATCAAAACAATACGTTCTATATAAAACGTTTAAAAGCATTGAAGCAAATTATTCAGGACAAGAATTTACATACTTATTTTCAGCCTATCGTCGATTTACAGACGAGGCAAACGGTTGGTTTTGAGGCACTGAATCGTCCAGAGCCTTCAGAATTGTTTAATAGTGTTGATCAGTTTTATGAATTTGTTGGGCAAACGGACTGTGTATTTTTATTTGAATGCTTTTGTCGTAATCTTTCATTGCAGCGTTTTAAAGAACGACTGCACGAAGAATGGGTGAACAGAGATTTTTTAGTATTTGTTAATATACATCCTAATGTTTTACTAGATAAGAGCTACCATAGTGGTGAAACCTTGCAGCTATTAAAGGAGCTTGGCATAAAACCGCAACAGGTAGTGTTTGAGCTCACTGAACGTAGTGCAGTAGTAGATTTTGTAGAGTTTGAACGTGTATTATCGCATTATCGATCACAGGGCTATCGAATTGCAGTGGATGATGTGGGTTCAGGCTATAATAGCTTGAAAACTCTAATTTACTTAAAGCCAGAATTTATTAAACTAGACCGTTCCTTAATACAATTTATTGATAAAAACAGCGAGCAGCAGCAGCTTGTTACATTGCTGATGCGATACACAGAGCAGGCTGAGACGAAAATTATTGCAGAGGGTATTGAACGCCAAGAAGAGCTACATTATTTACATAATATTGGTATCCACTATGCGCAAGGTTATGCGATAGGGAAACCCGCAAAGGAATTACATTTGGGGAAAATAAGGATGGATGACCATGATGATAGGGGAAGTCATAGAAAACGTTCCTTGTATTGATGAATTTGTGAAAAATCAAGAGGTGGATTTACTTTTTACAAGTAATCTGTCATTACGAAGTGTGGTTGTTGTTCGAGATGACAAACCAATTGGGCATATTACGCGTACACATTTCTATCAAAAAATTGGTACACGCTATGGCTATAATTTATTTATCGGACGGCATAATCAGCTTATTATGAAAGAAAATCCTTTAATTGTAGATCGCAATATACCTATAACAGAGGTCAGTACGTTAGCGATGTCTAGACCTCCAGAGGACTTATATGATGATGTGATTGTAACAAGAAATGACTTATATTATGGTGTAGTCAGTATTCGGGAGCTACTGTTAAAGCTCGTAGACACACAAGTAGCCATTGCTAGTTTTTTAAATCCATTAAGTAGTCTTCCTGGCAATAAATTAATTGATGAAAAGCTAGAGGTAGCATTACAGCTACCACAATATAGTTTAATGTATTTTGATTTAGACCATTTTAAATCTTACAATGATACGTACGGTTTTAATAAAGGGGATAAAATTTTACTGTATTTAACAGATATTTTGAAAAGAAATATAGTTTGTACAGAAGATTTTTTAGGACATATTGGTGGAGATGATTTCGTTGCGATTCTTCCACATTATGATGCTGCCCCAATCTGTCAAAGAATTATTGATGAGTTTGATGCATGTATTTTAAGCTTTTATGATGTAGAGGATTTAACAGACTTACAAGTACAAAATAGGGCTGGTAAACTAGAGCCTTTATCTTGTACTACGCTATCCATTGCGGTGATTACTAATCAATATCAGCAATTTGAATCTGTTGATCAATTGTCAGATGCGGTGACACGTGTGAAAAAACAATGTAAAAGAATTTCGGGAAGCTGTTACCTTATTAATGACCGTGAAAAAGAAACTTACCTCGTTCATTAAAAGAAGTAGGTCAGACTGTGGGCAAGCTCGTAATAATTTGAGCTTGCCCACAGTCTTTTTTTATAACGGACGCTTTCCACAACGGAGATGGGCTGCTTAAGGCGTCATTTACTGTCGTTAAAAATTCAATATCTGTTGTGCATAATTATTAAATTCGGTTTTAAGGGCATAATCAAAAGAAATAAACTGCTTTCACTTTAGGAAATTATTAATCTAAATAAAACATACTTGAATTATAGGGATTATAGGTATATAATTCGATTTACATTATAATTAAACATCTTAGGAGGCTGTCTAGTGTCTACATTACAAATTATTCTTAACGTTGCCGTTTTACTCGTATTCGTTGGAATTTTATATTTTATGAATAAAAAGCACGTTAAGTTTTCAAATCGCGTTTTTACTGCTCTAGGCTTAGGGATTGTACTTGGTCTTGGATTGCATTTAATATATGGTATTGATTCTGATGTGTTAGCTAAAACAACAAGTTGGTACAATATTATTGGTACTGGCTATGTTAAATTGCTACAAATGGTTGCGATGCCATTGATCTTTATTTCCATCTTAATAGCCTTTACGAAAATGAAGGTTGGTAAAAACTTCGGGAGAATGGCAGCTCTTATTTTAGCCATTTTAATCGGTACAACTGCTGTTTCAGCGGCTGTTGGTATTTTTTCAGCAACAGTATTCGATTTAGATGCTTCTCATATTATGCAAGGTGCTGCAGAAACTGAGCGTGGAGCATATTTAGAGGAAAAAACTTCTGGATTAACGGCACCGGATTTACCAACTCAAATTATTGAGTTATTCCCAGCAAACCCATTCTTAGATTTAACAGGTGCTCGTTCTACATCAACAATTGCTGTTGTCATTTTTTCAGCGTTCTTAGGTTTTGCTTACTTACGTGTAGCACGTAAGGATGAAGGCACTGCAGCTACTATTAAAAAGGGCTTGGATGCCATCTATGCATTAGTAATGGGCGTTGTAACAATTGTCTTACGTTTAACACCATATGGTATTTTAGCGATTATGGCACGTACAGTTGCAACATCTGATTTCGGAGCAATTTATAATTTAGGTAAGTTTGTTGTTGCGTCTTATGTAGCGTTATTTATTGTGTTTATAGTACACTTACTAATTCTTACTTTAAGTGGTTTAAATCCATTTACGTATCTAAAGAAAACTGCGGAAACATTATTGTTTGCCTTTACTTCACGTTCAAGTGCAGGTGCTCTACCAATGAACATTAAAACACAAACGGGTCGTCTTGGTGTACCTGAGGGTATTGCAAACTTCTCGGGCTCATTTGGTCTATCTATTGGTCAAAATGGCTGTGCTGGTGTTTATCCTGCAATGCTAGCGATTATGATTGCACCGACAGTTGGGATTAATCCACTTGATCCAGTGTTTATCATTACTGTTATTGCAGTTGTAGCTGTCAGCTCATTTGGTGTAGCTGGTGTCGGTGGTGGTGCGACATTCGCAGCAATTCTTGTATTATCAGCACTTGATTTACCGATTGCACTTGCGGGTATATTAATCTCTGTTGAGCCATTAATCGACATGGGCCGTACTGCACTTAATGTAAGTGGTTCAATGACTGCAGGTGTGACAACAGCACGTATTACAAAAGAATTGGACAATGAAATGTACAACAATAAAGAATTAGGTGCTCAAGTATCAGACCTATAATAAAGTCGGAGCTACTCTCATTTTGAGGGTAGCTCTTTTTTAACGGATATAAAAAGTGGGTTGTTATGTAAGAAACAACCCACCCCACTTTAGTGATATGAAATTCAATTCATCACTTTATATTATTTTTACATAAAAATCTTTGCCATTAATTAGTTCGTTAACTTCAATGTCGTAATTGGTTTTATAGTATTTATAGATGTTTTGCGCTAATCCAGAGTGTCCATTTAAATATGTTCCTTTTTTAATCTCCTTACGAGGATTATGGAAATCAAAATACAAGCGTGAATCGTGGCACATTGCATCCAAAATTGCTTTAAACTCTTGTTCTTCAATATGAATCCCACGTGTATATCTGCACTCTCTGCGGTACGTATCATGAGAAACGTTCACCGGTGATGACTCAAGAACCATTTTGATTTTTTTACTCAAATGTTAACAGCTCCTTTTTAGAAATTAGCACCAAAGGGTAAAAAGCTTATGACTAATATAGTTAAACTTATTTATTCCAGTATATAATTATCAGAAAATTATATCAATATTTTCCCTACCAATCTTGTTGCTGTATTTCTTCTGCTACTACTTGTAAATCATAAGCGGTAATCATTAAAAGTGTATATTCATGAGTTTCCATATATTTTTCTGCTAGACGTTTCATATACTTCGGGGAGCCTTCATTTTCTTCATCATAAATTAGCAGCAGACCATCTGTATTTTGTATAATGAATTTGTCTTTTTCGATAAATTGCCACGGAGCCTCGTATGGCTTTTTCGTTACACTCGTTACGAAGTCTGCTTGAGCTACTAATGCTTGATATTTTTCTTTTTTATGTTCCTGCCAATTCTTCTCCTGCTCTAAAAAAGGTGTGATCACTGCGTATTTTAAATGAGGAAATTCTTTTCTTAACGTAATAATAACCTCAGCACCCCATGTTTCAACACCTTGCTGACCACTAATAATCACCCATTCCAAACCTTCATCGATCAATATACGCAGACGGTTTTCGAGTGCTTTTTTTATGATGGCAATGCCAGGGTGCTTGTCATTAAAAATGCCCAATTCATGTGGTCTATAGCCTGTAATAACGACTCGCTGTATCAATAGGGAAACCTCCTAAGCTAAGCTTTATTTATAATAATTATACAATATGGAGAAATAGGAAGATAACGATTTTCCATTAATACAGCAACAAACTTTAGCAACACTTTATTGTGATTTTCCGGGAAGTATTTTTAGTATCAATTCTTTTTAAATCAATTCCGCCTTGGCGTAGTTGTTGCTGTCGCATCACGTAGATAAACAATGCGTCCGAATGTTGAATTGTGCCCAGGCTACACGATGTAGGTTGTTTTGTTAAATAAAGGATATACATTTTAATTATAACTATGTAATGCTGTTTTAATTGTTATACAACAGATAATGGTGGATTGGATGAATCGGTTATTCTATATATTTTATCGGGAATAGCTATTTCTAAATAGAAATATTCGCAGTAATGTTATTTATTTTCTGCTTTATGAATGATATATTATTTTATATCTAAATAATTTATTTTTCTGAAAATATTGTTGCGTTTTGTCAATGATTAAGGTTATAGTTAAATTAAGTTAATTAATAATAAATTTTACATATTTAATTATAACAGTATCTATGAATATAATATGCATTTTAGTAAGGGGTTTGATAGAGTGATTCGATTTCAAAACGTAAATAAGCATTATGGAGATTTCCATGTCTTAAAAGATATCAATTTGACAATTGAAAAAGGGGAAGTTGTTGTTATTATTGGACCTTCTGGCTCCGGAAAAAGTACTCTGCTTCGTTGTATCAATCGTTTAGAAACCATTTCTGATGGATTATTAGAGGTGAATGATGTAGAGATCAACAACAAAAAAACAGATATTAATGATTTGCGTAAAAATATTGGTATGGTATTCCAACATTTTTACTTATATCCACATAAAACGGTTTTACAAAATATTATGCTAGCTCCTATGAAGGTTTTGGGAAAATCGGAAGAGGAAGCGAAGAAAACGGCGTTATACTATTTGGAAAAAGTAGGTATACCTGATAAAGCAAATTCATTTCCATCGCAATTATCGGGAGGACAGCAGCAACGTGTTGCAATTGCGCGTGGCTTGGCAATGAGTCCTGACATTATGTTGTTTGATGAGCCGACATCGGCGCTTGATCCTGAAATGATTGGAGAAGTATTGGATGTTATGAAAGCGCTAGCACAAGAGGGAATGTCGATGGTGGTTGTGACACATGAAATGGGGTTTGCCCGCGAAGTGGCTGATCGAGTGGTTTTTATCGATAAGGGTCAGATTTTGGAGGATGCTAATCCAGCTGAATTCTTTAGAGAGCCAAAAGAGGAACGCGCTAAATTATTCTTAAGCAGGATTTTTAATCATTAATAATTTTTAGAGAAAAGAATAGGGGGATTTTTAATGTTTAAAAGCAGAAAATTTTTAATGTTCACACTGCTGGTTGCTTTATCGGTGCTTGTCCTAGCAGCTTGTGGTGGAGGCGATAAAGAATCGAAAGATAAAGATTCTTCAGGGGCTGCGTCGAAATCATCATTAGAAACTATTAAAGCGAATGACAAAATTGTATGGGGTGTTAAAAACGATACAAAGTTATTTGGTTTAAAAAATCCAAGTACTGGTGAAATTGAAGGCTTTGACGTAGATCTTGCAAAAGAGATTACAAAAATTATTCTTGGTGATGAGACAAAAGTTGAATTTAAAGAAGTAACATCTAAAACACGTATACCAATGTTAAATAACGGTGATATTGATTCGATTATTGCAACAATGACGATTTCAAAAGAACGCCGTAAAGAGGTTGATTTCACAGATGTTTATTTCGAGGCAGGACAATCACTATTAGTGAAAAAAGGCAGCCCGATTAAGAGTATTGATGATTTAGACTCAAACACAAAAGTAATTGCTGTTAAAGGCTCTACATCGGCAATTAACATCCGTGAAAAAGCACCGAAAGCACAGGTTCTAGAGTTTGAAAACTATGCAGAGGCATTTACGGCATTAAAAGCTGGCCAAGGTGATGTGTTAACGACGGATGACGCGATTCTATATGGTATGGCTTCACAAGATAATAATTTCGAATTAGTTGGTGGTCAATTCACAGAAGAGCCTTATGGCATTGCGATGAAAAAAGGTAGTGATGATTTTGTAAAAGCTGTTAACGACGCGCTTGCAGAATTAAAGTCAAATGGTAAATATGATGAAATCCACGACAAATGGATTAAGAAATAATCCGTTGTAAAACGAATGTTAATGTAGCGAGCAGTCATATGAATAACCTCATGAATGTGATATTCAATAGGTGTATGACTGCTTGTTTCAATTTTGTTATTTAGTTTTATTCAGCGGGTGTTTATACACACCCGTTGAATAAAGTTAAAGCTTCTGATGGGGTTGCGAAAATTTTGAGACATGCCAATTCAAAATGAAAACGTAACTATATCGGCAGAGCGTATTGGATTGGAGTGAAAATTGAATGCTTGATTTTACTATTCTTACAGATAATATGGGGATGTTTCTTGAAGGTTTTAAAAATACTTTAATTGTAAGTATTTTGGCATTGGTTGGTAGTTTTATTCTAGGGACATTGATTGCTGTATTTCGTATTGCACCTATCAAACCTTTAAACTGGATAGGTACAATTTATGTCGAATTTTTCCGTAATATCCCGTTGTTAATTATTTTATTCTTCATCTTTGTGGGATTACCAGTCCTAGGTATTCGTTTTAGTGGATTCCAAGCGGGCACAATTGCGTTGACGGTGTATACTGCTGCTTTTATCGCAGAGGCTATTCGTGCAGGTGTTTTGTCTGTGCATAAAGGACAAACTGAGGCTGCGCGATCTTCAGGTTTAACGTATATCCAAACGATGCGTTATATCATTTTACCTCAAGCAATTAAAATTGTTATTCCACCATTGGGCAACCAATTTTTGAATTTAGTAAAGAATTCATCAATTTTAACAATTGTTGCAGCAGGTGAGCTAATGTACCAAGGGGATTTGATCTCCTCAAGAACTTTCGTAACTTTTGATGTATATATTTTTATAGCGTTATTTTATTTAATTATTACGCTTCCGTTAAGCTATGGTGTCAATCGTTTAGAAAAAAGCTTAGCGAAGAGCAATTAGTGGGGGGTTAGATGAATGGATTTTATTGGAGCATATAGCCCTGATCATATTGTTTTCTTGTTGAAAGGCTTTTGGATAACACTTGAAGTTGCAGGCATTTCTATTGTTTTTAGTTTTCTTCTCGGGGCAATTCTAGGTATTATTCGTTATGCTAAAATACCTGTATTGGCGCAAATTTCTGCTTTTATTGTTGAAATCATAAGAAATTTACCGCTATTATTGATTATTTTCTTTGTATACTTTGCTTTGCCGGAAGTAGGTATTAAGTTAAGTATTACATGGTCTGCTATTTTGGCGCTGACGATTTTTGAGTCGGCAATGCTAGCGGAAATTATTCGCAGTGGCTTAAACTCTGTACATAAAGGACAGATGGAGGCAGGGCGTTCATCTGGATTAACTTATACTCAGACATTATGGCATATTATTTTGCCGCAAGGGGTACGACGAATGGTACCGCCGATTGTTAGCCAGTTTATTTCACTTCTAAAAGATACATCACTAGCGGTTGTTATTGCACTACCAGAGATGATGCATAATGCACAGGTACTCAATGCACAAAATATAAATTATATTATTCCGATTTTCCTTTTAGTTGCTGTTATTTATTTTATTGTAAATTTTGCACTTTCTTTAGTTGCACGGCGCTTAGAATTGAATATGTGAATTCGGTGAAATACCCATGTATTCATAAAAGTTGGATGCTGAAATTTAGAACTCTAGAACCTGTTTCTATCATACACCCCTAAGCTTTGATACATAAGTTTAGGGGTGTAATTCTATTTATAATCATTTTCAAAAAATATAATTATGAATATCGTAATCTTCTAAAAAGCAAATAGTGTTAAAACTACAGCTACAGCAGTACAAATTCCTAAGAACCACCATGTATCCGTAAAGTCCTCTTTGGAGTCACTATTCATGTAAAGTACTTCCCTTCTGCTTTATTTTAATCTGTCCGTTCCAAGACCAATTCGTCCAAACACGCAATATAGTCTCGAATGGTCCGCGTTTAAATTTTTTGAAATAGGCAAGGCTGAAAACACATTGCAAGCTATACACGACGATTCCGAATAAAATACCGCCAAATACGCCGAGCTTGCCGTATAAGCCTAAACCATATCCATAAAATACTGTTGTACAAATAATGGTTTGCATTAGATAATTGGTTAATGATAGTTTACCGACACTCTCAAAGGCGGGAGCGAGACGTTGTACAGGGCGGGTTTTATATATTAAAGCTGCAAGGCAGACATAGCCAACTGCTAGTAATTCAGATCCACCTGTTAACAACATGCCGGAAAAATTGCTTTCTATAAAACTCAGACTTTTACAAGCTAGCCCAATTGGAACAAGCAGAGCGCCAAGCTTATACCATTTCTTTTCGTCCTCCATATTCACAAAAGCTTGCTTTTTGGCGAGCCCCATGCCGAAAAGGGTCAATGAAGTGGTATACATTGGTGCAAGGAAAATTAATAAGAAAAAGACTAAACCTGCATCATCCATGCCTGGAGGTAGAGCATTTGCACGGAAATCATAAATGTCTAAGTAGCTTCCGTTAGCGTATACATTGTCGGCTTTCTCTACATAGGTGGCAATTTCTTTTTGTTCTTTTTTAGTTTCTTCTACGGAACCAAATGATAAGCTGGTAATAAGTAATAAGAAGATGCCAGCCCAAATAAATAAAGTTTTTGGTTTACGATTAATAAAGGGGATCAAAAATAAAATCATAAAGCCATAGGAAAATAGAATGTCGCCTTCCCATAAAAGCGTTGAATGCAGTAAACCTAAAGCAATAAGCCCCGTTGCACGGCGTAAAATGGACCATCGACTCTTATCCTTTTTTCTACGAATAGACTCTATAAGTTTAATAAGAGAGAAGCCAAATAAAATGGTGAAGATCGGCATAAATGACCCCTCTATAAAGATTTTTACAAAATATAAGGCTCCATTATCGAGGGCGGAAAGATCTTTTAGTTCATCTTTGCCATACATGCCAAATTGGAAAATCAACAGATTTGCCATTAAGATGCCGAATAAGCTAAACCCACGCATTGTATCTATGAAGGTAACACGGTTAGTTGTCATTGCGTTTTATCTCCTTAATTGGTTATCTTATACATAGTGTAGTTCGTAAAGCTTATGGTGAAATGATGACTACCTTAAAGTAATCTTAAAAGAAGGTGATAGCATGCAAGATGCGTCAATTTTAGTATTAGAGGATGAACGTGCAATTGCAGAAATGATTGAAATTATTTTAAGAAAAGAAGGATTTTTAAACATTACACTCTGCGACACTGTTCAAGAAGCAAAAAAGAAAATGGAAATGAAGGTTTTTGATTTTTATCTATTAGATATTATGCTCCCAGATGGTAGCGGACTTGATATGGCGAATATGATTCGCGAGCAAAGTGAAGCACCTATATTCTTTTTAACTGCAAAAGGTAATGATGCAGATAAGCTTCGTGGTTTTATGAATGGTGCAGACGATTATGTTACAAAGCCATTTAATCCACTTGAGCTTGTTGCGAGGGTGAAGGTGCAGCTTACAAGATATATGAAGAAAAAAGATGTGCCAGAAAGTCATTTATTTACATGTAGTCGATTTACATTCGATATCGATGCAGCAGAGGTAACTGTAAATGGCACAAAGGAAATTATTAGCGGTAGGTTATTTTATTTATTGAAATATTTATGTGAAAATGCAGGGCAAGTATTATCGAAGGAGCAAATTTACGAGCGCGTATGGGGTGACTGTTTGTTTGATGATAATACTGTGATGGTTCATATTCGAAAACTGCGAGAAAAAATAGAAAAGAATCCAGGTAAACCAACCTGCATTATTACTGTAAGGGGTATCGGTTATAAACTTGTTGGAGATGTTCATTCATGAAGCCAGCTAGAAGATTAACGCTTCGTTTTGTATCGTATTTCATCATTTTTTATTTACTAATCATTACAGGCTTTATTATAAGTTTGGTGTTTTTTGCAATCTTTATCAATGGTCATGTCGGTGACGATATTCATATCATGAGTTCCTCTGAAATTAAAGATGATGCAGTCGTAGAAAAAGGAAAATCTATTAAGATTGCTGATTATTTAGTGAAGCGAGCCGAGGAGAATTTAGGGCAATTATATTTGTTCAATCAATCGATGGACATTGTTGATTACACGGGAGATACATGTGAACTATGTAGTATGACAGATAACGAAATAATGGCTCTTAAACGGCCGGGAATGCACACGTGGGAGATTCCTAAATACCATTTGCTATTCCTCCCGGCTTTACCTGTCCAACCGCTTTTTGAGGAAGTAGTTCAAGATTGGAAGGATAAAGGAGAGATTCCTTCAGAACTACTCCAGCGTTTACAGGATAAGAAGGCTTCAGTTGAAATCTATAATGAGCAGTGGGATCGTGTAGAAGTCATTGGTGAGCGTAATGAAAAGCTCCATAAGCCTCAGTTGCTGGAAGAGAACTACGATATTTTTGAGTATAAAGAGCTTACGCGAAATGCTTCTTTAGAGGATGGCTCGACACTAGTTGTACGTATGCCCAACCCATCATATAAGCCATTTGACGAGCCTTTTAATAAAGCGATGGTTTTATTTGTTTCCGTCTTCTTTGGTGGACATATTATATTGTTATTAGGGATTATCTTTTTATCGATTAGCATTTCCCGTCAATTTGTGCGTCCGCTCGTTTATGTATTATCTCGTATCGAGCGACTGACGCAGTTTGACTACAGTAAAGTAAGAGATAAAAAAATCCATCATCGGAAGACAGGGAAGTTAAAAAGGAAATTTAAATTATTTCAACCAGTTGATGAATCGATTAATAAGTTATCGAAACGCCTTTTCTCCAATGAAAGGCAAATTAAGCATGCAGAGCAATTACGTGAGGAATGGATAACGGGCTTATCCCATGATTTAAAGACACCGTTAAGCTCTATTTATGGTTATTCAACAATGCTAGCTTCTGAAGACTATGAGTGGACGAAGGAAGAGATGCGTGTCTTTGCAACAACGATGCAGGAAAAGGCAACGTATATGGATGCCCTTATACGAGACTTAACATATACGTACCAATTAAAAAATAAAGCTATACAGCTTGAAAAAGTGTTGTTACCACTCAACGTATGGTTACCTCAATTTGCAGATGAGCAAGTGTCTGTAAAGGTTTATGGGGATGTCATGCTTGAGGCGGACGAGCTTTTATTAAAGCGCATATTAGATAATCTAATAACCAATGCTAAAAAATATACTCCTGACGGTACCAAGGTAAACGTAGAAGCGCAACATATAGGCAAGGAGGTTATGCTGACAATTGCCGACCAAGGTCCGGGAATTCCTCAGGAGGAGCTCGATAACCTCTTTGAGCGATATTATCGAGGTACGAATACTACGGATGATACAACAGGTACAGGGCTAGGATTGGCTATTACGAAGCAGTTAATTGATTTACACGATGGTACCATTAGTGTCCAATCGGGAGCGGAAGGTACAATCTTTGTATTGAAATTTAAATGTAAATAGTAGTTTTTTGGCTCATTGTAAAAAGTTGGGGATAATATTTGTTGAAACGTAAGCTGATTGGAGTGAGGCTGGACGCCCCCAAGGAAGGCGCCTAGACGGAACGGAAATCAACCCTGCGTTATGATGATGAGCTAGTTTTTATTGAAAAAGTAATACACTGTTAATTTGGGCAGTACAAGTGATGAATCATTCACTTTGTACTGCCTTTTTTGTGGTATTGAACGATGGAGTGTAATTTTTTAGGGGATTACCCCTATATGAACAGTTTTCACTTACAACTATTATAAAGGTGTAAAAGTTGTATACGAAAGACAGCATGATAAGGAGGATATACACATGAAGACTTCTTTTAAAGTAGTCATCGTTGGAGGAGGAACTGCTGGTATTTCTGTAGCTGCACGTTTACTTCGTCAATCTCATTCACTTCAAGGGGAGATTGCCATCATAGATCCTGCAGAAAAACATTATTATCAACCACTCTGGACATTGGTGGGAGGTGGTGCAGCAAATAAGTGGGACTCTGAACGTGAGATGCTTTCTATTATTCCTGAAGGAGCTGTTTGGTTAAAAGAAGCTGTTAGTAGTTTTGACCCCAATCAAAACCGGGTAATTACACAAGATGGTACAACATATACGTATGATTTTTTAGTAGTTGCTGGTGGTATAGAGATTAACTGGGGTGCTATTAAAGGGCTGAAAGAGGCACTTGGGACTAAAAGTGTATGCAGTAATTATTCTTTCGAGCATGTGGACTATACGTGGGAAACGATCCGCAATTTCAAAGAGGGGACAGCATTATTTACACATCCAAACTCTCCAGTAAAATGTGGCGGTGCTCCACAAAAAATTATGCATTTAGCAGAAGACCATTTTAATAGAGTCAATGTTCGCGACAATATTAATGTTATTTTTGGTTCGGCTAATCCGGCAATTTTCGATGTTTTGAAATATCGTGAAGCACTTGAAAAGGTAATAGAGCGGAAAAATATTGATGCTCGATTCCGTCGTAATTTGATTGAAATTAAGGCTGATGAAAAAATAGCTATTTTTGAAAATTTAGATACAGGCACATTAGAAGAAATTAAATACGACATGATTCATGTGACACCTTATATGTGTTCACCCGAGTTTATACGAACAAGTGCATTAGCAGACGAATGTGGCTGGGTAGATGTCGATAAATTTACTTTGCAACATAAAAAGTATAGCAATGTGTTTGGAATAGGTGACAATGCCAATCTCCCAACATCTAAAACGGGTGCAGCTATACGAAAGCAAGCACCTGTCGTTGCACAAAATCTTATTGCTCTAATGCGACAACAGCCTATGAAGCAAATGTATGATGGCTACTCTTCTTGTCCAATCGTAACAGGCTACAACAAACTGATATTAGCTGAGTTTGATTACAATAAAGAGCCTGTCGAATCTATGCCTTTCAACCAAGCGGTGGAAAGACCCAGTATGTATTTCATGAAAAAGGATTTACTACCTGTTATGTACTGGGATGGCATGCTGAAAGGCACTATGTAATTACGAATGAAGGGAGGCGGCAAGCATGGCTAATGCAACGGTAAGTATGAGCGAGGAATTATATCAAATAATTGAAACGCTTGAGAAACCAGAAGTTCGACACTCTTTACAGCGATTGTTAGAAAAATTACCAAATGTAGAACAAACGATAGAATCAGCAGAAAATGTTGTGGATTTTGGAAAATCAGTACTAACTGATGAAAAGACCGTAGATAGATACGAGCAATTTGTTGCTACTTATAATGTAGGCTCAGAAACGATTACGGCTATTGTGCAGCTAATGGAGAAATTGCCGAAGCTTGTTCAAACCATTCATCAGTTAGAAAACATCATTGATTTTGTCACAGCAGTACTTCAGGATAAGCAAACGACAGACTATACAATGAATAATTTAAAGGGCTATGTCGATCCATATGTTGAAAAAGGAAAGACAGGCACGGAGTTCTTAAAAATGGTACAGCAAAGGGCAGAAGAGAAGCCTCAGCAAATCAATGTTTTTTCAATTATAAAATGGATGAAAGATCCTTCTGTTCAAAAATCACTTAATTATGTTCAGGCTGCATTAGATATTTTAAAAGAAAAAAATAGATGATAAAGGGGAGTTTTACACATGTTATTACGATATTTTTACGATGAAAAATTAGCGCACGCTTCTTATGTTGTGGGATGTCAGGCGAAAGGTGAAATGGTTATTGTTGATCCGATGCGTAATATTGAGCCCTATCTTGCATTAGCAGAAAAAGAGAAGATGCAAATTGTTGGCGCATTAGAAACGCATATCCATGCTGATTTTGTAGCCGGGTCCCGTGAGTTAGCAGACCGTGTTGGAACAACGATGTATATTTCCGACGAAGGGGATGCTGATTGGAAGTATCAAAATCTTGAAGGGATTCCTCATCATTTATTAAAAGATGGTGATGAATTTAATATAGGTAATCTTATCTTTAAAGTCATGCATACACCGGGACATACGCCAGAAAGTATCTCCTTCTTATTAACGGATCGTGGCGGCGTAGCAGATAAGGCAATGGGTATTTTTACGGGTGACTTTGTCTTTGTAGGTGATATTGGACGCCCTGATTTGTTAGAAAAAGCTGCTGGTATTCAAGGTACATCACTATCTGGTGCAAAAGCAATGTTTAAATCATTAGAACGCTTTAAGGCTTTACCAGATTACATGCAGCTATGGCCAGCTCATGGAGCAGGAAGTGCTTGTGGTAAAGCATTAGGAGCTGTGCCATCTTCAACAGTAGGGTATGAGAAGCAATTCAACTGGGCTATGCAATTTGATGATGAACAAAAATTTATTGAAGCGTTACTAGATGGTCAACCGGAACCTCCTTATTATTTCGCTGTTATGAAGCGTGTCAATAAAGTAGGAATAGAACTTCTTAAGAACTTACCGCCAGTAAAGGCAGTGTCAAGCTATGAAGTGATTACTCAACTTCTTGCAGATGGGAAGCAAGTGATTGATACTAGACCGGCGGAAGATTTCTCACAAGGATTTATCACAGGTACACTAAACATCCCTTACAATAATTCATTGACCAATTGGGCTGGTTGGCTAGTAGATTATACAAAACCATTATATTTATTAATTAATCCTTCCCAACTAGATGATATTTTAATAGCATTACGTTCTATAGGTATCGACAATGTTGTTGGCTATGGAGATGTGACGAAAGTTTTGGAAGAGGCTACATCTCTAGAAAGTTATGAAAATATAACTCCTTTAGAAGCAAAATCGTTAATTGAAAGTGAAAAAGTGCATGTGCTTGATGTGCGCAATCAAACAGAATATGATGCAGGGCATATTGAAAATGCTCAACATATTATGGTTGGTACACTAGCTAGACGTTTAGATGAATTGCAAACAAATAAAAAAATTGTTGTTCAATGCCAAGGTGGTGCTCGTTCTGCAATTGCTGTAAGTGTACTAAAAGCAAATAGCATTCACGACATTGTAAATTTAACGGGTGGTTATATGGCTTGGCAACAAGAGGTATTGACTAAATAAAAGAGGTTGTTCTAAAAGAAAAATAGCATACTAGTAATCCTAGTCTGCTATTTTTCTTTGCTTAAAAGGTTTTAGTAAGGCGTTGTGAGATTCGTCAATGGAAAGCTAAACGGATTTAGACAACCTTTTTTCTCGGAAAAAGGGGTTGAAAAATGATTATTGTAAGTATGAGTATATGCCTTCTTATTATTGGTAGAATTATTTATAAACGCCATGTTCCAGTCCGTCAAATACAGGAGTGTTTACCTCAGGAGCTAAATGTAGGAATGGCGATAGTGGATGTACGTGATTATAATGACTCTTACAAATCACCTACACCAAATGCGTTAAATTTACCAATTGCCTATTTAGTACGTCATATACATGAGCTACCAAAAAAACCCCTTCACATTATTGCATCAACACAGCTAGAAAAAAATATGAGTGTTCGTATCATTCGAAAAGCAGGGCATGAAGTGAAGAGCTATAGCTTGATAGAAGGAGAAATATAGGGCAAAGTGTTTGTTAGTAACAAGTAAACTTGAGAGGAAGGCACTAACTTCAAAGTAGAAAAGAAGCTTATTTTTTCAGTGCCTTCATTTTTAAGCCAGGAGTGTGTTTAGATTGGAGAAAGAACAGCTAAAAAATAAATATTTACAGCAAATATTTCAATATATTCAAGATGGAATCATCATTATGAATCACAACCGTGAAATTTTAATGATGAATCCCTCAGCGAAGCGGTTATCGGGATGGAATTTAGGAGATCGAGTACCCTTTTGTTCATTTTGTGAAAACCGTAAAAAGTCTCCAGGAGAACATACATGTTATTTAATAGAACATAATGAAGTTCCCTATTTTTTATCGAAAATGCCCACGTATCATGGCAGTAAGATAGATGTGGAAATGAGTACGGCCCTAATGTATACAGACAGTAAAACAAACGAGCAGGAGTTTCTTCTTGTATTGCGCGATCAGACAATTCAGTTGAAGGAAGAAGAGGCTCGGATTTCAAAACTTATTATTAAAAAACTCATTGAGGCAAAAGAGGAAGAACATAAAAGGCTAGCGCAGGAATTACATGATGGCGTTGGTCAATCATTGTATACAATATCTGTTGCATTGCAAGCGATTGAATCTTATGTCAAAGACAATGAAAAGCTAAATACGTATATTGAAGAAGTACGCAATGAGCTAGAGCAAGTAATGAATGATATTAAATTATACTCCTATCAGCTTCGCCCCCATAGCATTGACCAGTTAGGGATTTCACCTACATTAGGCACGCTTGTAGATTCAGTTCAGAAGGTTCATCCCGGTATTTCTATAATATTAGAAGCAGATTTTGAAGAACGCTGTCATCCATCTGTAGAAATCAATGTTTATCGCGTCGTACAGGAGGCTTTACACAATATTATTAAATATGCAAAGGCTTCTAAGGTCGTCATTCGACTCGAGAAAAAAGCTGCGGATTTAGTGCTCTATATAGAAGATAATGGTGTAGGATTTGATCTGCAGCATGTGAAAAAAGAAGGGCTTGGCTTAAAGCATATGGAGGAACGAATAACATTGTTAGGCGGATCTTTTACTATTACTTCTGCCCACAATAAAGGTACACAAATTAGCATTCAAGTACCTAATTGGAAGGATGATTATAGATGATTCGTGTTTTAGTAGTAGATGATCATGTGTTAATTCGTAAAGGAATTGTTCTTTTATTGGAAAATTATAAAGATGTAGAGGTTGTAGGTGAAGCAGGCGATGGAGCAGAGGCAATAACTCAAGCAATATCATTGGACCCCGATGTCATTTTGATGGATGTATCTATTCCGAATGGGCTGGATGGGTTTACGGCTACTCAAGAAATTCTTAAACAAATGTCTAACGTGAAAATTATTATGTTAACAATGCACAATGAAGTTGCTTATATTCAAAAAGCAATTGCTGTTGAAGCGCATGGTTATATTTTGAAAAATAGTCAAGGTGGAGTGCTCTATGAGGCTATCCATGCTGTTTATAGTGGTCGCATATATTATAACGTGGGTATTCCGAAGGAACAGATGAATAAATTGTTTGCACATAAAGGGCAGGAAGATAAATGCATTTTAACTGTGCGTGAGCAGGAAATAATGAGGTTAACAGTTCTAGGCTATACGAACGTCCAAATTGCTGAGCAGCTATATATCAGTAGTAAAACGGTTGAGAATCATAAATCAAATATTATGCAAAAGCTCGATTTAAGTAATAAAGCTGAGCTTATTCAGTATGGACTTGCAAATAACTATATGTAACAACTCGTTGCTGTAAGAAGCTGGTGCTATCTGTAAATTAAAATATATGACTTTTCGGCAAAACGAGAGGTTGATTTACGTTCCGGCTGGGCGCTTTCCAGGGGGATCATTTTAGTATGTTAATCATAGCTATAATACTAATTTGGTTCAGCTTTTCAACTCATACTGATGGTGAGGAACTGTTGATTTTTCACGGAAAGCGCCAACTCGGAGTGAAAATCAACCTGTGTTTATTGATACACATTAATTTATATTTATTCTTTTGTCGACAAGCTGAGATCACTCTAACGATGAGTGGTCTTTTTTTATTTCTATTCAAAATAATTTGCAATATTGTCACAGTGAGTAAAGCTAATAGTGGAAAACCCCTATATTTCTGAAATAGTAGCGGGACTATACTGAAAGCACATGAATAAAAGGAGATGCAAGAACGATGGATATTACATTTATAATTGTGATTTTCCTGATTGGATTCGTTGGCTCATTTGTGTCCGGTATGTTGGGCATCGGCGGTTCAATCATTAAATACCCAATGCTACTATATATACCGCCACTTTTTGGTTTAGCAGCATTTTCAGCACATGAAGTTTCAGGCATCAGTGCAGTACAAGTGTTTTTTGCGTCGATTGCAGGCGTTTGGGCATATCGAAAAGGTGGTTACCTTAACAAGCCCCTCATTATTTATATGGGAGGAGCAATTTTAGCCGGTAGCTTTGTTGGGAGCTACGGATCACAGTTTTTATCTGAAAACGGTGTGAATGTCGTATACGGTATATTAGCCTTGATTGCAGCTGTGATGATGTTTATTCCTAAGAAACAAATTGATGATAAGCCATTGGATAAAGTAACCTTCAACAAGCCGTTAGCCGCAATTTTAGCATTTATTGTTGGGATTGGTTCAGGGATTGTTGGTGCTGCAGGTGGTTTCTTGCTTGTTCCGATAATGCTTGTAGTACTCAGTATTCCAACGCGCATGACGATTGCCACTAGCTTAGCTATTACGTTTATCTCATCGATTGGTGGAACAATTGGTAAGTTAATGACAGGACAAGTCGAGTACTATTCCGCAGGTATCATGATAGTGGCAAGTTTACTGGCGGCTCCTCTTGGCGCAAAAGTAGGTAAAAAAATGAATACAAAAATTTTGCAAAGTATTTTAGCCGTACTCATTTTAGCGACAGCGATTAAAATTTGGGTTGATCTATTATGATAAAAAAACAAAAAGTGGTTGCCTATAAATCACATGAGAAAAAGCTAATAATGATAAGTTTTTTAGTAGCTGGGATAATGTTTCTTTCATTAATTGGAAGAATTTTTGGTACCTAGGAGATGAAATTAAATGAATGATTCAGCTGTAATGTGGAGTCGGGCCTTAACAGAGTTAACATTGTCATTCCATATTGTTTACGCAACAATTGGCGTTGGCATACCTTTAATGATAATGATTGCTCAATGGGTTGGATTAAAAAATAATGACGAACATTATTTACTACTCGCAAGAAGATGGGCAAGAGGGTTTGTGATTACTGTAGCAATTGGTGTTGTGACTGGTACTGCTATTGGATTGCAGCTATCACTACTATGGCCGAATTTTATGGAATTGGCTGGCCAGGTTATAGCATTACCATTGTTTATGGAAACATTTGCGTTCTTTGTTGAAGCAATTTTCTTAGGGCTTTATTTATATACATGGGATCGCTTCAAAAATCCAAAGCGACATCTATTATTATTGGTTCCAGTAGCTATTGGTGCTTCTATGTCGGCCGTTTTTATTACAATTGTGAATGCATTTATGAATGCACCACAGGGCTTTGATCTTGTAGATGGGGAGCTTGTGAATATTCAGCCTGTATTGGCCATGTTAAATCCTGCAATGCCAACGAAGGTAGCGCATGTATTAGTGACATCTTATATGACGGCAGCATTTTTATTAGCTTCTATTGCAGCTTACCGTATGCTGCGAGGATCGAAGCATGTGTATCATAAAAAAGCGTTACATCTATTATTGAAACTTGGATTAGTGTTTTCACTAGCAGCACTTATCGTAGGTGACTTTTCTGGAAAGTATTTAGCTGAATATCAACCTGAAAAATTAGCTGCTGCTGAATGGCATTTTGAAACAAAAGAGGATGCTTCGCTTGTGCTATTCGGTGTACTAGATGGAGAAGAAGTAAAATATGCCATTAAAGTACCGTACGCATTAAGCGTATTGGCGCATAATAATCCTTTTGCAGAAGTAAAAGGTTTAGATCAATTTCCTAAGGATGAACAGCCGCCACTTTATATCCATTATTTATTTGACATCATGGTAGTTATCGGAACTTTATTAATTGTCGTTGCAGTTGTTTATGTGCTAGGTAAGTGGCGAGGATGGAAGTTTATTTCTTCGAAAAGCTTTAAGAGAATAGTAGTGGCAGGTGGTCCACTATCGCTTATTGCCGTTGAGGCAGGTTGGTGGTTTGCGGAAGTAGGGCGTCAGCCTTGGATACTTCGTGGTTATATGAAAACAGCAGAAGGAGCCACAACAAGTGGCCAAGTCGATACTATGCTAATACTATTTGCAGGGCTGTACATTGTATTAGGGATAGGAAGTATCATCGTACTTATTCGTATGTTCCGTAACAATCCGATTGAACGTGAAATTGAAGAACATAAACAAGTGGAAGGATGTGCAGGGCAATGAGCTTAGAGATATTAGGAATTTCAGTACTATGGTTATTTCTATTCGGCTATGTCATTGTTGCGTCCATAGACTTTGGAGCGGGCTTCTTTAATGCTTATAGTGTCTTGATTGGTAAAGACCGTATACTAGCCAATGTTATTAAGCGCTATTTATCTCCGGTGTGGGAAATTACAAATGTCTTCCTTGTATTTTTCTTTGTTGGAATGGTAGGTTTCTTTCCTCAAACAGCTTATTATTACGGCACAATTTTGCTAGTGCCAGTCAGTATCTCATTAATATTAATTGCAATTAGAGGGAGTTATTATGCATTTGAATCCTACAGTGAAAAAGGTGGACATATTGGTTATACAATGATGTACGGAATTACTGGTTTATTTATACCTGCATCCCTTTCTATTGTGTTAACGATATCTGAGGGGGGATTCGTAAAAATTGTCAATAAAGAACCACAGTTACAAATTGCTAAACTTTTTACAAATCCGTTAACTTGGTCTATTGTGCTATTAAGTATAGTGGCAGTTTTGTATATTTCGGCTGTTTTCTTAACATGGTATGGAAAAAGAGCGCGAGATGAACATGCTTCTAATTTAATGAGAAAGTATGCGCTCGGTTGGTCTTTGCCGCTCGTAATAAGTGTAATAGGGATTATGGTGGAGTTAAAGGGACATGTGCCTGAGCATTATGAAAATATGTTAAATCTGTGGTGGCTATTCGCCATTTCGGGTGTGCTATTTTTTATAACATTAATTCTTTTATTTAAAAAGAAAAACTATGGCATAGCTGTCTTTTTAATGGTTGCCCAGTTTGGATTTGCATTTTTCGGCTATGGTATTTCACATTATCCGTATTTACTGTATCCGTATTTGTCGGTCTATGATAGCTTTACAAATGAAACAATGGCGATTGCATTAGTGATAGCGTTTGTTGGAGGATTAGTTCTACTCATACCTTCACTATATTTGGTAATGAAATGGTTTGTGTTTGATCGTGATTATGCTTGCGGTAAACATGATCATCATGCATAGGGGGAACTATAATGAATCAATTTATTATTTTGTATGCACCTTTTCTTGTAGTAGCTATTAGCATTGTGATTGGCTTTTGGATAGGGCCGAAAGATCGTCAAATTAAGTAATAGGCTTTATCACCATAATGTGGACGCTGATCCCAAAAAATTAATAGGATAGAAGCCTAAAAAAGGGGCTATATGGAAAGTCGTGAGTGTTTGACTTTCTATATAGCTCCTTTTGTTTATGTGGTTAATTTTACTTGATGCAGCGCTCTGATGGTCGTTCAATTTTTACATAGCGCCATAAGCTATTAGCGATGTCACGTGCCTCTTCTGCGTGTTCGGTCCCAACGAATGCTTTACGGAAAGGCGTAAGAAGTGATTCAATGATAAAGAGTTTTGGTTTCTCACGCTGCAGTTCCTCTAATAAGAATTCTACGTACTCTAACCCTTCCACTGTTTCATTCTTAGATAATCCTTTTTTAAAGCCTGTTAATTGCTCGATGACTATTTCCTTATTAACTGGTCTATAGTTCACGACGTTTTGTATCGTGTTGATCATTTCCGTACTAATGAGGATCTCTTTTGATTCAAGCATAACGGGTATAATTACGCTAATATTGCGTAATGCTACACGTACAATGGCTTCGCGATTTATATATTTATAGTCAGCAATTAATACTGCACGCAATGTGAGGTTAATCATACCAAGTGTCTGCACAGCACATTCATAGCTAATTGGGCTAATTTCTTCTCCAAAGACTTGTACAAGTCGGTTAGCAAGCCACTCCAGTTCTTGTAAATGATAGTTTAAAATAATTTTTTTCAGTTCATTATCACGAGAATGGAAAACCGATTCAAAAATTTGAATTAAATTATGTTCTCGATTGACATACATGAGTACTGCAACTTGCTGTGTTAATACTTCTAAATCAGTAGGATCTTTGCCGAAAAGAAGCTCGTGTCGGCGATTACTTGCCTCCTCGCGTCCTTCATCTAATATGGCGATTAAACATTCATTTTTAGAAGATAAATGATTATAAAATGTGCCCTTTGAGATTTTGGCTTCACTAATGATGTCGTTAATCGATGTATCCACGAATCCCTTTTCAATAAATAGGGCACGAGCAGCAGTAATAATTTGTCTTTTTCTTTTGTTCATAACCTCACCTTTTTTAAATTATTATACTCTTATTCTATATCGAAAACGCCTATATATCAATGTTTTTAAAATTTATAATCTTAATTGTTGAAAAAAGTAGACTGCGAGTATAAAATAGGTTTTATCGAAAAAAACAAGAAAGAACTGAGGGATATAAATGAATAGTGGGCAAACATTGCAAAAGCCTCCCTATGGTATGATTGGTATTTTATTTGTGGGTGCTTTTGTTGCTTTTCTAAATAACACATTGTTAAATGTTGCATTACCAACAATCATGAAAGATTTTGGTATAACGTATTCAAAGGTACAATGGTTAGCAACAGGTTATATGCTTGTAAGTGGTATTTTAGTACCTGCTTCAGCATTCTTCGTAACACGCTTTAAAAATAGACATTTATTTATTGCAGCGATGTCAGTCTTTACAATCGGTACAATTATGGCTGGCTTTGCACCTAACTTCGGTATGTTACTGGCAGGTCGTATGGTGCAAGCAGCGGGTGCTTCAAGTATGTCACCACTTTTAATGAATGTAATGTTAATTAGCTTCCCAAAAGAAAAACGTGGGGCGGCAATGGGGATCTTTGGTTTAGTCATGATTACAGCGCCAGCGATCGGTCCAACATTATCAGGATATATTGTTGAGCATCATGATTGGCGTATGCTATTCCAAATGATTATTCCGTTTGCTGTAATTAGTTTATTGTTTGGTATTTGGAAATTAGAAAACGTGATGGAGACACGTAAAGTTCATTTAGATTTCCTTTCAGTACTATTATCAACAGTTGCATTCGGTGGTATTCTATATGGTTTCAGTACTGCAGGGGATAAGGGCTGGTCAAGTCCTTGGGT
Source organism: Lysinibacillus sp. RC79 (assembly GCF_041262405.1). NCBI lineage: Bacteria > Bacillati > Bacillota > Bacilli > Caryophanales > Bacillaceae > Lysinibacillus > Lysinibacillus sp. RC79. Next base: position 25,274 of record NZ_JBGCCD010000028.1, on the reverse strand, counting down.
ATATGGCACAATTTCAGCTGGTCTTCTTGCTTTAATCATCTTCATATTTAAACAACTACGTATGGATCAGCCTTTACTAGAATTACGTATTTATAAATACCCAATGTTTGCGTTAGGGTCAGCTATCTCGGTTATCGTGTCAATGGCTATGTTCTCTGGGATGATTTTAACTCCTGCTTATGTACAATCGATTCGTGGAATTGATCCATTTAAAGCGGGCTTAATGATGCTCCCTGGAGCAGTTGTAATGGGGATTATGTCGCCGATTACTGGGAAGCTTTTTGATAAATTTGGACCGCGTATACTAGCGATTATCGGTTTAACGATTACAACAATTGCGTCATTCGGTTTAACAAAGTTAGAAATAGATTCAAGCTATATATTTATTGTGTCCTTGTACACAATTCGTATGTTTGGTTTGTCAATGGTTATGATGCCGATTATGACAAACGGTTTAAACCAATTACCACAAACGATGAACCCACATGGTACAGCTATTAATAATACTGTACAGCAAGTGGCGGGGGCAATTGGTAGTGCCGTGATGGTAACGTTCATGAATAACCGTACAAAAGCAAAAGCCGAAGAATTAATTGCAGAAGCAAAAGTGAATGCAGCGAATTCAGGTGTTGCTCCGACGCCAGAGCAAATGCAGCAAATGCAGGATCACATTATGCAAAATGCTTTATTAGATGGTATTACACACTCATTCTTCATAGCAGCATGTATTACAGTTATTGCACTTGTGCTAGCGTTCTTCTTAAAACGCGTTAAAATTGAAAGCGCAGCGGCTTCTATGGATTTAAAAAAACCAACTAAATAATAATGAACTAATATGCTCCCCTATAGGTAGACGGATGACTCTGTTTATCGAAGGGGAGTTTTTTTGATGCTTTACATAGTAATACACTAAAAAATGAAAAAAAATTTTAAAATTAATTGTTGTTTTATATCATTTTATTTCATATCATAAAATTACAGAATATTTCGTTATTTTATTGTGAGGTGTTTATTTGGTAGATGCATATATGAATCGCTTAGTGAGGGATAAGGAAATTCCAGGTGCAGTGCTTGTTGTCCAACAGCAGCATAGATGTTTATTGTCAAAAAGCTACGGAGCATATACAGCTGAGGATTGGAGTAAGCACATTATTTCAAAAAGTACTTTGTTTGATTTGGCATCATTAACAAAAGTCGTAGCGACATTACCGGCTATTCTATTGTTGATTAGTAGAGACAAGTTAAACTTGATGGATTCAGTACAAAAACATTTACCAGATTTTAGATTCCCGCACATTACAATACAACATTTATTACAACATAGCTCCGGACTACCAGCAGACTTAGAGCCGTCTGTTAGGAGACATCATCAGCGTGATATTATGCAGGAAGTTTTAGCGTGTAATGTCATTGGGCAGCCGAATGAGCAAGTAATATACAGTGATTTAGGTATGATTTTATTAGGGAAGATTATCGAAAATGTTGCGGGCCAGTCTTTTCAAAGTTTTGTAGAGCAAGAGATTTTCAAGCCGTGGGGTATGCATCATACAAGTTTTCGGCTACCTGAGCAGAAAAGGGGGCAAGCAGCAGCTACAGAGATGGTATCGGGTAAATTTGTGCAGGGAATTGTGCACGATGAGAAAGCACTGCTGTTAGAAGGGGTGTCAGGTAGTGCAGGGTTATTTTCATGCGCAGATGATTTAGCGAAATATGCGAAATGTTGGTTGGGCATAACGCAGCAATCTACCATACCATTTGAGTGGATGGAGCTGGCATACACGAAGACAATCGGAAACAGGGGACTCGGCTTTGAAGTTTGGAATGGAGATCATTCATTATTTTGTTTCGGTAGGGGGTGGACGAAGGGCTCTTTTGGCCATACAGGATTTACGGGCACTAGTATTTGGATGGACCCTATTAAAAAGGCGTTTGTTATTTTACTTACAAACGCAGTTCATTATGGGAGAAATACGCGCATAAGGGAAATTAGAGAAAAGCTTCATACGATGATTTATGAAAATCTAATTACATGAAGGGTGGATGTGTGGTTATGAAACAAATGAATAAATGGTTGTTCCTGTTGCTTTTATTACTCGTTGTAGCACTAGTAGGCTGTAGTTCAGATAAGAAATCTACAAGCTCGTCAACACCTGATAAAAATGATGAAGGAAAAGCGGAAGAGGTTTCGCTAACTATAGGTAGTTGGCGGACAGAAGACGTCGCGAAATATGAAAAAGTCATCGCTTTATTTAATGAAAAACATCCCGAAATACACATATCATTTAACCCAACTAAAAATACAGAGTATAACACTGTGTTAAACACAGCGTTACAAGCTGGCGAAGGTCCAGATATCTTCCATTTACGTCCATATGCTGCAGGATTAAAACTTGCTGAGGCTGGTTATGTAGAAAAAATTAATGGCTTAAATGGTTTGAGTGTATACCCTGAGGAAGCATTAAAAGCTTCACGCGATGAAGAAGGTAATCAGTATGGTGTACCTATTAACTTGAGCTCAACTCAATTCTTCTACAATAAAAAGATATTTAAAGATAATAACTTAGAAGTACCTACTACTTGGGATGAATTCATAGCATTAAATGATAAATTGCTAGAAAAAGGAATTACGCCAATTGCAATGGGAACTAAAGAAAGTTGGTTATTATCATTGCTGCATGGTATTGTAGGTCCTGCTATTTATGGAGGGAATGATTACTATCAAGCAGTGCTTGCAGGAGAAAAAGATTTCACAGATCCTGCATTTATAGAGTCTATAAAAGTGATGAATGACTTGAAGAAATACTTCCCGGCGAATTCAGAAGGCTTAGGGATGGATGATATTCGCACATTATTCGCGCTAGGTGATGCGGCTATGTTCCCACTAGGGAGCTGGGAAATTCCAGTAGTGCTAGAAATGAATCCAGATTTAGATTTAGGTTACTTCCCAATACCATCAAAGACTGGGAATAAAACAGTAACGACTTGGGTGGACGGTTCATTTGCAATCAACGCAAATTCAAAACATAAGGATGCTGCTAAAACATTTTTAGAGTTTTTAACAACTAAGGAATTTGGGGAGTTATTTGTAAAGGAATTTTCAATGATCAGTGCAATTCCTGGCATTACCTCTGACAATGCTTTGTTAAATGACATTAGCAAATCCACAGAAAATGAAGCAACACCATATATGTGGGTTACGAATTTTACAGGTGGAGATCCGACAACAAAGAGCTTGCTTGAAAGTGAGTTACAAGGTATGTATTTAGGTCAAGTAACACCGAAAGAGGTAGCAGCAAAAGTACAAGAAAACGCTAAATCATGGTTTAAACCATTTCAAAAATAATTTTGGGTTTCCTTGAAGAAGTGCTTAATTTACATCTTCAGACAAGTAGGGAAGTTAATTAGACAATGACAATGTATTGAAATCATGACCCCACTAACGCTTCGGAGGAAGGAGTTGGGGTCTTACTGTCTAAATACCTCTAAAGGGGCTGTCCAATAATGAAAATAACTACAGCTTCACCAACTAAAAAGAAAAAAACTTGGGCAAAGTGGACTATTCATCTTTTTCCAATCCCTGCACTGATTATTTACGGAATGTTTGTCCTGTATCCGATCTTAGCGGCATTATCTTATAGTTTTTTTGACTGGAAAGGGCTGACGAGAGGCAATTTTATTGGATTTCAAAATTTCGTGACATTGTTTACGACGGAACCATATGGGTCAATGTTTTGGAATGCCTTCAAACATAATGTACTGTATTTTATTTTACAAATGGTTGTAATGAATGGATTAGCCTTCTTCTTAGCGTTTATTATTTATCAAAAAATTAGAGGGGCAGAATTTTTTAAAGCAGCCTTCTTCTTACCACGATTATTATCAGTAATTGTTGTAGGGTTTTTATGGAAACTGATTTTGAATCCGAACATCGGTACTTTAAATGTAATATTAGGGAAAATAGGTTTGGAAAGCTTACAAAAGGCATGGTTAGGTGATCCCCATACAGCTTTAATCTCTATTATTTTAGTAAATTGTTGGTTTGGTCTTGGCTTTGGCGTCTTGATTTTCTTAGCTGGCTTTCAAGGGATACCGAGTGAACTAATCGAAGCAGCGAAGTTAGACGGTGCAAAGGGCTTTACATTATTACGTACAATCTACCTGCCATTAATGATTCCTTCGATTATGATCATGGGTGTCTTAACATTTATTCAATCATTTGAAGCCTTCGAACTTGTTTATGCAATGCAGGGCTCAATGGGAGAGCCTTATTATTCAACAGACACATTAGCTGTGTTCTTCTATCGCTTAGCATTTGGTAGCTCAACAGCTTCTGGAGCGACAGCTATTGGTTTAGGGTCAGCGTTAGCAACGGTTTTATTCTTCTTTATATTAATTTGCACAACAGTATTTTTACGCTTTACGAGTAAAAGAGATGTACAAATGTAAAGAGGTGAGTATATGAAGCAAGGCACAATTTGGGCAAGGCCGTTTTATTATATTGTTGTATTTGCGGTGGCGACAATCAGTTTATATCCAATTTTATTAATGATTTTATCGTCATTTAAGACGAGTTTGGAGATTTACAAAAATCCATTGGGCTTACCGACCAGCTTTAGCTTAGATACTTACCGTACGTTATTGTCTAAAATTCCGTTTACAACCTATTTCATGAACAGTGTCTTCGTGAGTATTGCATCTGTTGTCCTAATTGTTGTTGTTTGTTCATTAGCTTCATTTTATATTGCACGTTTTAAATTCTCGTGGAATCAAGCGCTATTTTTTATTTTCCTATTAGGGATGATGATTCCCATTAAACTTGGGATTGTACCTCTTTTTATTTTAATGCGTGATTTAGGGCTTATTAATTCATTGTGGTCTTTAATTTTGATGAATACAGCGACAGGCATTCCGCTGACGATGCTAATATTAACAGGCTTCTTTAAAACGATGCCATATGAGCTAGAGGAAGCCGCTCGTATTGATGGGGCCGGAAATTTAAGGGTTCTTTGGCATGTCGTGTTACCGTTAATGAGGCCGGCATTGGGAACAGTAATCATCATTAACTTTATTGCTGCTTGGAATGATTTTTTCTTCCCGCTTATTTTCATTACAGATAAAATGAAGCGCACAATTCCAGTTGGGATGATGTCACTTTTTGGGGAACATTCGGCAGACTGGGGTTCGCTTTTCGCAGGTTTAACACTTGCCTCATTGCCGATGATACTTTTATTCTTTATTGCATCTAAGCAATTCATGGAAGGGCTGACGGCTGGTGCCATTAAATAAACAATATATTATTGGTGTAGATGGTGGTGGGACGAAAACCCGTGCCGTTATAGGGACAAAATGTGGGGAAGTGCTTGCGGTTGTTGAGGGAGCGGGAGCAAATATAAAGTCAACTCCGCCAACAGAAGTACAACAGCAAATCATGAAACTACTAACGGAGTTACTACAAAAAGTAGGGATAACGAGGAAAGAAGTTTCGACTATTTTTTTATGTATGGCAGGAGGGGATCGTCAGGTAGATTTTGTACGCTGGCATCATTGGATGGACTTGTTTTTTTCATCTGAATCCTGCAAGGTACATGTTACAAACGATGCGGTAGCTGCACTTACAAGTGGTACATTTGCACATGAAGGGCTTGTCATTATTGCTGGAACCGGTTCTATCGTCTATTGTGTTCAAAAAAATAATCATGTTAGCCGAGTAGGTGGATGGGGTTATTTATTTGGGGATGAAGGTAGTGGCTACTATATAGGGCAAGAGGCATTACGTGCCATTGCACAGCATTATGATGCATTTGGCCGAGATGGTGATGCGCTTACTGAGGCAATCTTAAAGAAACTGGGGCTAAAAGATCCGACCGAAATGATTACGGTAATCTATGAGCATGCACAAGCCCGCGCGTTAATTGCGTCTATTGTGCAGACTGTATTACAACTAGCTGAACAGGGTCATGAAACAGCGAAGGATATTATAGAACGTGCCACTACCTACTTAGCTCAATTATTGTTAACCATGTTTCAAAAAGAGCCGCAAGTCAAAAGCTTTCCGATCGTCACTTGTGGTGGTTTATTTGAAAGTAGCTATTTTGCTAATTGTTTTCAAAGAAAATTACAGCAAGCGACAATTGATAATCGACTTATTCAACCCGAAGTACCACCTGTTATTGGGGCATTTATAAAAGGGCTTATCAGTGAGGGAGTTCACATCACGGAGTCATTGCAGCAAATCGTAAAAGAATCTTGGATGAGCAAAAATAAGATGTAGTAGGAGGGATTAGACTTCGATGGAGCGAATGACAAAACTTACAACAGAAGGCTACCATCCACAATCAGCGAATTTAGATTTAATGTCAATTGCTGAAATTGTGCAGCTAATGAATGAGGATGATGTAAAAATACCGCTTGCTATTGCAAAGGTATTGCCTGAAATTGAACAAGCAATTGAGGTCGTCATTCATGCGCTGAAGAATGGTGGGAGATTATTTTATGTAGGCGCTGGGACAAGTGGACGTATAGGTTTATTAGACGCAGTGGAATGTCCTCCAACGTTCAGTACATCACCAAAGCTCGTGCAAGCTATATTGGCAGGTGGCTCAGACGCAGTAATGGTCGCCATAGAAGGTGCTGAGGACGATCTTACTTTGGGAAAAGTTGCGCTAGAGAATCAGAAGCTAAGTGCAGCGGACGTTGTCATAGGCATTGCAGCAAGTGGTAGAACGCCATTTGTAAAGGGTGCGTTACTATATGCGCAACAAATAGGTGCACAAACAATAAGTTTAGCTAGTAATCCACAATCCATCATTAGTGCTCATGCAGATATTGCCATAGAAGTGATTACTGGGCCAGAAATCTTAACGGGTTCTACAAGATTGAAAGCTGCGACTGCTCATAAACAAATATTGAATATGATAACGACAACAACAATGATAAAGCTTGGGAAGGTCTATAAAAATCTCATGGTAGATGTCCATGCAAGTAATTATAAATTACGTGAACGTGCTAAAAAGATAGTCTGTGAGGCAACAAATGTATCCTATGAACAGGCAGAAAACATATTAGAACAGACCAATTATCAAGTGAAGCTTGCTATTGTCATGTTGCTCACTAATACGACTTTAGATAATGCGCAAACATTACTTACCCAATCAGAGGGTCATGTGCGCACGGCAGTAACGTTGAAGAAGGATTAGCTAAAGGGGTGGGTGGAAATAATTCCATTCACTTTTTCATTATCGCTTCTATACATATAAAATAAAGCGCGGAGTTGATTGAAATGGAGAAGATAAATGCAGGATTGATTATGCTTGCAGAAATGCAAGAGAAGCTACCGCCATCTGAAAAGAAGGTGGCCACCTATATTTTAGAACATCCATCAAAGGCAATTAAAATGACAGCTGTTGAATTGGGAGAGGCGAGTCATACAAGTAGTGCGGCCGTTATTCGTTTATGTAAATCTTTAAATGTTAGTGGTGTCCAGGAGCTAAAGTTACGAATAGCTGGCGATTTGCAACGAGAAAAAACAGATGATCGTGATATTGAACCGAATGAACCGTTACGATCTATTGTAGAAAAGGTGACGATGCAAAGTAGTCAAATCTTAAGACAAACTGCAGATTTAATTGATGCAGTAGAGCTGAAACGAGCTGTGTCAGCCTTATCAAAGGCCAAAAGAATTTTCTTTTTTGGCGTCGGTGCATCTGGTATAGCAGCAATGGATGCAGATCAGAAGTTTTTGCGAATAAATAAGAATAGTAAGGCGTTCATGGATTTACATTTAGGGGCAACAGCGGTTGTCAATGCTGAAGAGGGGGATGTGGTAGTCGGTATTTCATTTTCTGGTGAAACGCATGAAGTGGCTAAAATTCTTGAAATTGCTCGTGACACGCCTGCAACGACAATAAGTTTAACACGCTATGGTAGTTCACTCGTATCAAGCTTGGCAGATATTTGTTTATACACGTCACCAAATGTAGAAGCAACATCTAGAAGCGGAGCAACTTCTTCGCGTCTTGCACAACTTCATGTGGTTGATATTCTATTTATGTGTGTAGCAACAAGCGACTATGAGCAAACAATTGATTATCTAGATGCAACACGTACAGCAATTCAAGGGCTACATAAGAAGGTCAATAGAAGAAAGAAATAGTGAAAAAAGGTCCTTCAAAGTAGCGGAATAACTCAGGCGATATCACGGGTCATGGCATCGCTTGAGTTATTTTTTAGCCACTGAACTACAGCAACTTTATATACGTTCTTCTGTATGTGGATCGAAGAAATGTATCTTTTCTTCTTTCATCACTAGTGTCACGACGTCAGCTGGATGTAAATTAGTATCAGCATTAACCCGTGCGATGAATGTTTGATTTGCTAATGAGGAATAAAGGAAAGTTTCTGCACCGAGCAGTTCAGCAACGTCAATTGTTGCGTTGAATACATAAGGAGAATCGGCCGCTGTCATTTGCAAATCTTCAGGGCGAATCCCAAGTACAATATCTTTGCCTAAACAATTTTTTTCCTTCAACGTTGTTAAATATTTTGGTGGAATCGGAAAGCTATGCTCACCTAAAATTACAGTTGTTTCTGTTAAATGTCCTTGAAAAAGATTCATGGAAGGGGAGCCGATAAAGTCAGCTACAAACATATTTTGCGGCTTATCATATACTTCCTTTGGAGCGCCAATTTGTTGAATAAGACCATCCTTCATCACAACGAGGCGAGTAGCCATAGTCATTGCTTCAGTTTGGTCATGTGTAACGTAAATAGTCGTCGTTTGAATACGTTGGTGTAGCTTCTGAATTTCAGCACGCATTTGTACACGTAACTTGGCATCTAAATTAGAGAGTGGTTCATCCATTAAAAAAACTTTGGCATCACGCACTATAGCTCGACCGAGAGCTACTCGCTGACGTTGCCCACCTGATAACGCTTTTGGCTTCCTTTTTAAGTAATCCTCTAAGCCTAATATTTTTGCGGCTTCTCTCACTCTTAGATCAATTTCCTTTTTATCAACCTTACGAAGTTTTAAGCTGAATGCCATATTATCATAGACGGACATATGAGGATATAGTGCGTAACTCTGGAATACCATAGCGATGCTACGATCCTTTGACTCCACATCATTCATTCGTACATCGTCGATATAAAATTCACCCTTTGAAATATCCTCTAAGCCTGCAATCATACGCAATGTCGTTGTTTTCCCACAGCCAGATGGACCTACAAAAACGATAAACTCCTTATCGTGGATATGCAAATTAAAATCAGTCACAGCCTGTACATTTTTATCGTAAATTTTATAAATATGCTCTAAACGTAATTCAGCCATACACTACGCCCCTTTGTAAGTGATACATTCATTGTAAAGAATAGTAGGAAAAAGGAATAGATAAACGCTGCACAATATTTAAGTTATAAATTGTGCAGTGTGACTTATAACGACTCTAAAAAGGTGATAGCAAGAAAGACTTCAAGCCTATCCTCAAATTGCCGTATATCTTTTCGGGTAAGTTGCTGAAATTTGTCTAGTCGATTTTGTAGTGTGTTACGGTGCATAAACATTTTCTTAGCAGCAAGTGTGATATTACCCTCGTATTCAATTAATTGTTTTATTGTTTGTACTAACTCTGGCTGTGAGGTTGCATCTTTTAAAATAGAGGTAATAAAAATATCTTTCTCTTGTATACTGAGTCGCTGTGATAAGTACGGTACAAATAGCTCTTGTTGTGTAAGAACATGCTTAGGTGTATAAGACCAAAGTGATTGTTGGATGTCGACTAGCCAGTTAAATCTCTTTTTTGTTATTGCAATATCTGGTAGTACATCAGAGACAAAAATTTTAAAGTTGGCTTCTAAATCTTCGCGTAAAAGATCAATGTAATGAGAAAAATTAAGTAATTCATCGTTTTCGATGCATTCAATAATGGCGAACAATTGAGGAATTAATGATATGAGTATAAAGTCTTTTCCTAGTAATGCTTCAAAGGCCGTTCGAAGTAAATTAGGTCTAGTAAATACTTTATCGAAATGAAGAAACAGAATGCGATGTTCATGGATTACAGTTGGACTTTCATTTGTTTTATCTGTTAAGTAATCAAACCATGCCGTATCGTAGTAATCCGGAAGCGCGATTGGCCCTGAAAAAATACGCAATAGCTCTAGCTCACCTTGTGTAATTGTATGTTTTGGAATTTCAAAAAGTTGATTGTCAAAATTAAATAGATAACATTCTATCTTATTACCTGAAAAAGGTCTTAGTAATGGAAATCGCTGTTGCAATTTTTGATAGTTCATGAATGCCACATCCCTTTTGTTAATAGTCGGAATAGAAACACACAACAAATCATGCAATTTTGTAATAAGTATATATTTTTCGGAAAATGATAGCAATATTCGTTGAATGGACACTTCAAAACAGCACGGACATTAGCAAAAGCGAAAGGGTGGATGAATTTTAATATCATCCAAACTAATTGCGCTAATGTCCGTGCAGTAATTTTTATGCATCCTTTTTAAATAATGCTCCTGGCCAAAACGCATATCTACAGAGAACAGTAGTAATGGCAGGTACGAGCAATGGACGTACAATGAACGTATCAAGCAGCACGCCAATTGCCGTAACGACACCGAACTGAACAAGTACTTGAATAGGTAATGTAGCAAGGACAGCAAATGTTCCAGCTAAAATTAGACCAGCAGATGTAATAACACTTCCTGTTCGTACGACACCTTCCTCAACAGCTGTTAAATGATCTACTGTTCTACGTTTCTTCCAAATTTCTGAAATCATAAAGATATTATAATCTTCTCCGAGTGCCACTAAAAATACAAAAGCATAGAGTGGAATCGCTCCTGAAATGGCTTCTGCTCCCATTACATGGTGTAAAATTAGCCATCCTGCACCAAGTGCTCCGAAATAAGAAATAATAACTGTTGCTAATAAATAAACAGTTGCTGTTATTGAGCGTAGATAAATAAATAATAACAAAGCAATTAAAGCAATCATTGTTGGCATAATAACAGTTTCATCGCGTACAGTTAACTGCTGTGTATCATATTGACTGGCCGTTTCGCCGCCAATCCAAATATGTTTATCTGCATCCTTTATCCCTTCAGCCTCAAGCATTTTTATAACCTCCGCTTTAAGCTCTGGAATATTGGTTAACGATTCCTTAGCATAAGGATTTGTATTTAAAGAAAGCTCGTACAATTGGATAGCATTATTTTTCTCTCCAATTTGGACATCTGCAACACTATCAATATAAGAAATTTTAGCTAATTGCTGCTGCAAGTGAATATCTATACCCTCTGTATCAATGACGAGCTGTACTGGAGCTAGTTCTCCAGGTGAAAAATTTTCTTCTATTAAAGTAAAGCCTTCGCGCGATGGCATATTCTCAGGGAATGACGATAATAAATCAAAAGTATACTGAATACGTGGTACGAATGCTGCTAATCCACCAAGTAACAGTAAAGTGACAACAATGACAATCCATGGTTTATGCGTTACGAAGCGCCCGATTATATGGCTTATTTTATGTGTTGGTTTGTACTGCTTTTTCCCCTTTTTATGAGCCATATCCTCAGTTCGAGGTATGAATGGGAAAAAGGCAACGCGACCTATTATAACAAGGATTGCTGGAAGTACAACGAGCGCTGCAACTCCCATCACAAGTACACCAAAGCTAAACGGAATAGCAAAGCGTTGGAACGCACCATAATGGGCAAGGCTAAGAGTAGCTAAACCGATAACAACCGTTAAGGCACTCATCATAATCGCACCGCCAGACTCCTTTATAGCAAGCTTCATGGCAGTAGTTTTATCCTCAATTGTAAATAATATCTCTCGGTACTTAGATATTAAAAATAAACAATAGTCTGTACCTGCGCCAAAGAGTAATACGGTCATAATAGAGACAGCCTGTGAGTCCTTATCAATCCATCCATGATCAGCGAAGAAACCGAGCGTTGGACTTATAACGACATAGGCAAGAACAACAACGACTAATGGAATAATAGCTAATAATGGTGAACGATAAATAATAATTAGTAATACTAAAACAAGAAGCACTGTCGCAATTAATAATTTAACATCAGCTTGAGAGAATAAACTGGCAGCATCCGTAGCGATACCAACTGGTCCAGAATAACGCACATGAAGATTGTCACTAGCTAAGTCTTGATCTAGTTGGATACTATACTTATCCATTGTTTTTGTTAATGCCTTTAAACTTTCCCGCAACGCATCAGTAGCAACGCCTTTTTCAAAGAAAACAGGAGTTACAATTGTTGTGCCATTATCAGATGCAGAGGCTAAAAAGGCTTGAGGAGGCATTTTATCATATGGTGGAAGAACAGTTTGATTTGCTAAAGGTTTAGCTTTAAGCTCTCCGTAAACCTTTTGGATAGCAACGAAATCATCAGTAGTTAGCCCGCTATCCCGATGCCAGACGAGTAATAATGGTGTACCTGCATCATTCGGAAATTGTTCTGCAATAATAGTCGCGGCCTGCTGAGACATTTCACTTTCGGGTAAATTTTTACCAGATTCACTCTTAATACTATTAATCTGTGGCCAGGCAAATGACAGTACAACAACAAGTAAAATCCAAAAGATAAGGGCTAATAAGCGCCCTTTTTTACTTGCTACCATTGAGCCCCATTGCTCAAGTGGATGTTTTTTCATTTAAAGACCTCCGTTTCATATAAGTAATTTTAATTATATATACTGGAAGGTTAATTAATCAATTGCGAAAAATTTATATGCTATACTATGTCTAAAAAGAATCCTTTATAAGGGGGTGAACTTGTTGAAGCAGTCACCGCGTGTTCTCGGGAGACCTCGGAATGATGAAAATGCGAAGCCGAGAAAAGATATTGTCCTTGAAACGGCAACAAAGCTTTTTATAAAAGAAGGCTATAAAAATATTTCGATGGATGATGTAGCAAAAGCTTGTAATGTTACAAAGGCGACTATCTATTACTATTACCCGACTAAAGGGGGTTTATATACATCAGCGTTGCTGGCAATGATGGATCGAATCAGACTGTCCATTTTGCAGATTTTAGAGCAGCCAATATCATTTAAAAAACAGTTGGAGCAGCTTGTTGAAATTCATTTATCAGCCACTGTAGATATTGATATGAAAAATTTTATGAGAGAGGCGACAATTAATTTATCGAAATCTCAATTAAAAGAAGTGCAGGCAGCAGAAAATAATATGTATGAAACGATAGAGCAGGCGATGCAGCGAGAGATGGAGCAAGGCACAATTCGGAAGGGAAATGCTACCTTCTTTGCACATGCGTTTATGGCATTAATGTCAGTAGGTTATTTTAAAGATGGAGAAGGGAAAAGGTTATTTCAATCAGAAGCTATGGCTGCGAAAGAAATTATAGACTTTTTCTGGAAATCTGTTGAAAAATGATTTCTTTCATTATATATAAGATGTATTACACGAACGATTTAGGGAAAGTTTAAATAAACCAAATACTATTGAAAATCAAATATATTAAAGTGATGTTTTAATAATTCGGGATCAAAAATATTGTATTTTTTAACAGTAGGGACAAAAAGTAAACTTAACTACGATATATAGTTGATAAAATCAATGAATTTTGAAAAGATTGTCGAAATTGTGATTTAGCTCATTGAAATAATGTACAAACAACCTTATAATGAAGGTTGTAACGTCACCAAGACAAGATAAGGATGGAATTATGATGCACTTTTTGCAAAATAAAGTTAACATTGTAATAACAAATTATACGAATTGCTATCCAGCTCTTGAGACTGGTGATTTGTAAGATATACGCGCTGTAACGACTGTTAAGAAGTGCCTTAATGGTCTTTTTTACATGGAAGTAATAAAATTAAAATAGTAATAGTGATGGCAAAGGAGAGTTCAAAATGTCAGAAACGAATAACCAAACACAGTCTGAACAATTAACTGTAAGTCAAGAACAATTGGATGTGCTAGATCAATTATTAAAGCCTGAGGTTCAGGAATCACTTACAACTTTAGTTGAACAATTACCAAAGTTAACTGAGATGATGACGCTATTAACAAAATCTTATGAGTTTGCTCAAGCTGTTGCAACTGACGAAGTGCTAAAAAATGATACTGTTGGTGCGGTAACAGAAATGGCTGGCCCAGTAGTAGGATCAGCTAAAAACCTTGCAGCTACTGCAATTGAAGCGAAAGACCGTGCTTCTGAAAGCCAAGAAGTAATTGGTTTATTTGGTCTTATGAAAATGTTAAAGGACCCACAAGTTCAAGGTGTTTTCCGTTTTGTTAATGCTTTCTTACAAGTAAGCGCTGAACGTAAAGCTAAATAAGACTCGACTCGAGATACATTCAATTCGTAAGGACGGAGGATTAATTAATCATGTCAAAAGAAATCGTCATCTTAGGTGCTGGTTACGCTGGCGTTCTAACTGCATTAACAGCACGTAAGTATCTATCAGCTGATGAAGCTAAAATTACTGTAGTAAACCAATTCCCAACACACCAAATCATCACTGAACTTCACCGTTTAGCTGGTGGTACTATTGCTGAAGGTGCTGTTGCTTTACCACTTAAAAAAATCTTTAAAGGTTTAGATATCGATTTACAAATCGCTAAAGTTACAAAATTCGATGTAGACAGTAAAAAGGTTGACCTAGATACTGGTTATACTTTAAATTACGATACTTTAGTAGTATCTTTAGGTAGCCAAACTGGATTCTTCGGTATCCCTGGATTAGAAGAAAACTCTATGGTACTTAAATCAGTAAACGAAGCAAACAAAATTAACAAACACATCGAAGACCGTATTAAAGCATATGCACAAACAAAAGACGAAGCAGATGCAACAATCGTTATCGGTGGTGGCGGTTTAACAGGTGTAGAGCTTGTTGGTGAAATCGTGGACAACTTCCCGAAAATCGCAGCAAAACACGGTGTTAACTTTGCTGATCTTAAAATCAAACTTGTTGAAGCTGGTCCAAAAATCTTACCAGTACTTCCAGATGTACTTATCCAACGTGCTACTGAAAGCTTAACAAAACGTGGAGTTGAATTCATTACTGGTACTCCTGTAACAGGTGTTGATGGTAATGTTATCGCTCTTAAAGATCGCGAACCAATCGTTGCCAATACACTTATTTGGACAGGTGGGGTAGCTCCACTTCCAATCGTAGGTGAGTCTGGCCTTGCTGCTGACCGCGGTAAAGCAACGATTAACGAGTTCTTACAATCTACATCTCACAACGATGTATTCGTAATTGGTGACGCATCTGTTGCATTACCAGCTGATGGCGGACGTCCGCTATACGCACCAACTGCTCAAGTTGCATGGCAAATGGGTGAGTGCGCTGGTTACAACTTATTCGCACAATACAAAAACCAAGAGATGAAATCATTCTCAGCAATTAACTCTGGTACACTTGCAAGCTTAGGCCGTAAAGACGCTGTTGCGACTATCGGTGCTAGCAACACAGAACTTAAAGGTCTTCCTGCAACACTTATGAAAGAAGCGTCTAACATTCGCTATCTTACACACATTAAAGCGCTATTCGGCTTAGCGTATTAATTTATATTTTCCTAATTAAACCACTCTTGCAATGGACATAATGTCAGCTGTGAGAGTGGTTTTATATTTGAAAAATTTCTGTTGAATTGGGAAGAAAGTAGCTATTTCTCGTGAAATAAAACCGGATAAATTTGTTATTTGCTTTATTAATCGTTATAAAACAAGTAAAATTAATACATGTTATATAAGAAAATTTATCTAGAGGTGATAAGTTATGCTAACAATGTTTCAATCAAAAAAAGAGGATATAGAGCAATTTAAGATAAAAATAGATGAGCTTAATGCAAAGCTTGATAAAAAGGATCATGAATTCCAAATATTTTTAAATGACTTACATAAAGAACTTATTTCGACTATTGAACAACATGATATAGTCAATAATCAACATATAGTTTTAGGGAAAATGGTTACCAAAATTCTAGATGAATTTAATAAAGTAGAAGATAGCACAATTCACTCTAACGCTATATCCGAAAATGCACTCGAAAAAGGTAATTCTCTAATTACTTCATCAGATGAGATGGTGACACTTTCAATTGAAAGTAAACAAGCTGTTCAAGAAGTGGAGTATTTAATCGATTCTCTAGGTGAGCAATCCCAAAAAACTTCATCGAGCATGAACCAATTAAGTGATCGCTCTAAACAAATTACAGAAATTGTAAAAGTGATTAGTGATATCTCCAATCAAACCAATTTACTTGCGTTAAATGCGTCAATAGAAGCAGCTAGAGCGGGCGAGCATGGAAAAGGATTTTCGGTTGTTGCCGAGGAAGTAAGAAAACTAGCAGAAAATACAAAAACTAGCACAGAGGATATAACCAACCTTACGAAAAAAATAGAAGAGCAAATTTCAGAAGCCTATGAAGATAATAAGAACAATATGCAGTTAGTTACAGAAGGCATAAAAAAGAGTACCGAAACCTCTGAACAAATAAATGCATTATTGCTAATGATTACAAATGTTCAAGGTGAGGTGAATGAACTGCTTGATTATATCAAAAGTCAAAAAATTTCCAATGAAGATGTTATGAATAAATTTAATACTACAACGATTTTATTTGACGAGACAAATAAAGTACTAACAGATCATATAGATGAATCGGAAGTTGTAACACAAAAATTATTGGAAGCAGTAGATAAAGTAAAATGCTTTCCAACTACTTCCTAATGGTAGACGGACGCTAAAACATACGGTTTAAACTTCGAAAAAGACAACCTCTTGCGCATACAAACAAGAAGTTGTCTTTTTTATTTTCCTTTACTATTTTAAGTGTGATGATTCACGTTTCAAATTCACGGCGAAGAAGGATTTTTTTCGCACTTTATTCTCTAGTCTCTAAAGCTTAGAAATATTTGAATAAAATCTGGCCTTTGAAGGTTGAACATTAAAAATTAGCAGTATAGTTGCTACTACAAACATGATGATGGCCGCAGATACAACAACATATCGAATAGATATAATTTCGGCTACAACGCCAAAGATGGCAGTTATGATAATAATGAACAAGGCTTCTACAAAGCCGTAAATACTTCCTATTCTCCCCATGCTGTCGACAGGAATATTGTTTTGATAAAAAGTATAGAAGCCCGTATTGGCAAAGGCTGTTGCAAAGGATATAATAAAAAATCCTAAAGAAGCTATAAGAAATGTATAAGAGGATGTAGAAATTAAATAGCCTAAAGCTGTTATTAGTGATCCCAAACCTATAAGCCAAGCAGTTGGTATTTTTCCAACGATTGCTGTATTCATTAAAGAACCAACTAATACACCAGCACCTGCTATGCTCACTAACACACCGTATTCACCTTCGGATAATGAAAGTACTTGAGTAGCGAAGGCAACCTCTAAAGAATCAGTTGCTGTCATCATGACAAGCATCGCACTAAATAAAAAATAGATTATCATAATATAAGGATTTTTAAGGCTAAATTTTATAACAAGCTTCCAATCATTGAATAATACCTTGTAGGAAATTTTCTCATCTGCTTTACTAGTCAGCTGTTGATTGGCTTCAACATTAGGCATACCTAATGTAATACAGGCTGATAAAAATAAAGCAATGGCATTCAAGTAAATTGCCATAGTAGGCGTTCCAATCGTAAACAGCAGTCCTGCAATGGCTGGACCGGTTATGAATGCGCCAGAATCAAGTAAGCTACGAAGAGCGTTAAAACGTTTTCTTTGTTCAATTGGTATTAATTTCGTAATGTAAGTCATGGAAGTTGGATGATACATAGAACTAGCCATTGTGATCACAAAAACCATGAAATATATCCAAGTCAACGTAGAGAAGAAAGGTAGTATGACAATTAGTAAAGATTCAAAAAGATTGAGAACAATCATGAGATATTTTTTATTTAAACGATCTATCAAACTACCTGACCAAAAATTAGCAAAAAGTGTAGATGACGCTCTAACGATATACAAACCGGACACAGCTATAGCTGACCCTGTAAGGTTGAAGACAATAAGATTTAAAGCTATAAAATATATCCAGCTTCCAACGCTGGAAACACCAATACTAAACAATAATATAGCCGGATAACGCCACGCTTCTAATAATTTAATCATGCTCATATAAATTCCTCCTTGTAGTTATGACAAGTAACTAAAACAAAAAATCCCACCCCCAAGACGATTTGTCTTAGGGACGAGATTGTGGAATTTATACTCACGTGGTGCCACCCTAGTTCGCTATTATGTCACCATAATAGCCTTTTCAGTACGGCATAAATACTTATGCTTATACTGTTTCTCTGTAACGGGAGTTCCCGTCGCACCATCATTCAAACAGAAATCCAATGCGCTACTCCGAGGTTTGTTTCAATAATTCGTTCTTACTCGTTT
This sequence comes from Lysinibacillus sp. RC79, assembly GCF_041262405.1. Taxonomy (NCBI): domain Bacteria; kingdom Bacillati; phylum Bacillota; class Bacilli; order Caryophanales; family Bacillaceae; genus Lysinibacillus; species Lysinibacillus sp. RC79. Next base: position 6,850 of record NZ_JBGCCD010000028.1, on the reverse strand, counting down.
TCAGCAACCCGAGCTCTCTGGGAAGAACAGCCTTATTTACTCTTCTCTTCAATGTATTTTTGATAGTGTAGCATATGTTTGTAATTTTGGTAAAGTATCAAATTTTAAAAACATTGCGATAAATTACAGGGACATTCCGATAAACTATGAAATTGTTCCGATAAATTCAGAAATTATACCGATAAATCCTGAAAACGTTCCGATATTTTTATTGAAGATAAGCTTTAAGCTTCGTTAATAATGACTGACAAAGATTCACCGACTCAACTGTACGATTTGCTATTTCAAGAGAATGGTCAGCATTTTCTACAATAGCAAGTTCATGTGAAGAAAGTTGTTCTAAACTTTCTTTAGAGTAGTGAGGGTCAGCTGTACCGATTGCTAGAAATGCCTGCTTACCAAGCAAATTTTTCATAACATGATCAAGTGACAGCAGGGGTGTTAAAAGCACAAAACGAGAAGGAACAGATGAAGCCTGCTGCATATAAAAATCTGTGATAGGCAATGTTCCGAGTGATTTTCCTATGTAAACAGCTTCTGTGTAAGATTTTGTGCTTAAAATATATTTCACAATAGGATTTGCTGCATTATAAACCATTGCTGAAATTGCTTCTGGCTCCTGTTCAAATGGCTGCGAATTAAATGCATAGCATACTTGTACTACATCATAGCCAAGCTCTAGCATCAGCTCAGTGGAATAATAAAGAAGTGGTTTTTCATACGTATAGCCTGTGCCAGAGAACATGAAGCACACCTTATCACTTTCTATATCAAAGAAATTGTATGTAACATCGTTGTATTGTTCTTTTCTCGGTTTGATTTTCATCATAATTCCTCCTTGTCATACCAGATTGTTGAAAGATCGATGTGCCCCAAGTGGTTGAAGTCCAATTCTAAAATATCGTGGGCAAACGGTATATCATCGAGATGTGTAAATAATGGTATCAAAATTGCTTCTTCAATTAAATAGTTGTTTATAGAATCGAAAAGTAACGGCCATTCCGCCACCGTGGCTAATTTAAATTTTTCAAAGATATTTATAAAATATTCATCTTCTTTGCACACTTTATAAATTGGAGAAACTGGGCTGAACACGGTATGTAATTTTTGAAAAGCGGTATTTACAGTTGTGACGTTCGTATAAACAAATGCATCATATGTAAGAGGTTGAAGACTATCATTAATATATTGTGAAAGTGTTAATGCTTCTATTTGAAGATGATAACCATATTTCGTTAAAGATGAAATTAAGTATTGGCTTAGATTGATTTTCCCTTTAGGCACACCAATTAAAAACCTCTTTTTTACATAGTGGTGAGATTGTATTACCAAAACTACTTAAATGATTTTGTAATGAAGAATCTTTTTCAATGGGTTTATATAAATGTTTATGTATGATGTTTTTAATATGTTGCCTTTGTGCTTTAGTTGAACAAGCTTTCTCATTTTTATTTAAAATGATTGCACAAACCCCGTTTTGAATATTAATTTTTTTATGAGTAATGTCATTTGAGAAATTAGTTTGATAAAACGAATTAGATGTTTTGGGAAGTATGTTTAATTCTACCGTAGGCAATAATGCTCGCATGCCAAAATAATTGTCATTTGCTTCTAAGACAATTTGCTGGGGTGTATGTTTAGATATGGCAAATGAGCCTGTTCCGAAAACGACATTATCCACAACTTTATAGATACTTGCTTGTATATCTGTTAGTAAGTGTAGTGCGTAGGAGCAAGACTCCGAAAAAATAAAATCAATTGTCCACATATCAACAATGATAATTTCTAGAATAGGCTGCCATAAAGGAAGATGTAGTAATTGGCGCAAACACCAAGCTACATCATGTGCTGTTAGTAAATCGCCATTGTGAAATGCAACATTTTTTCGTAAATAAAGACGCAATGTTACGTCATTAACTTTCCAATGGTGAGCAAGAGAAGGGATAATATCCCCATTAGTATCCGCTTCAACTAAACGATTGGTTAAATTGGATAGAAGTGCAGCACTATAAACATCGTTTACTTGACTAGGTTGTAAAGTATAAATAGGATGGTAGATTGGCACAATCAAACGCTCATTATATAGGATATTGTTTTTTATATTTTGTTGATATAGATGCTTAAAGTTCATTGCTAAAGAGTCCGTTAAATTAGGAAATGCAAATAATTCTTCCCAATCCATCATAGTCATTGTGGAGAGATGGGATGAAAGCTTACCTACAATAATTTGTTCAATATCTCCATGCCATTGAATTTTGGATAAGTGACCACGTCCATTCCCAGCTTTATAATTTAGCCAATTGTGTTGATGAAATAATTTAAGATAACGATTCAATTGTTTAGGACTTATTTTTAATATATTAGCTAATTGTTGATGATGAAAAATGTTTTCTTTCTGTTGGCAATAGAGTGAAAGTAAATAAAATAGTGTTTTATTTTTTGATAGAAAGGTGGACATTCGATATCTCCTTTTGTCTCTTTTTGTGAAAATTGTTCTATTTTATAATCTTACTATAACAAGGAGGGAGAAATTTATGAAGGCTGTGATCATTAATGAGTTTGGTAGTTCTGATGTTTTAAAGTACGTGGAATGTCCAAAGCCCACTATTTCAGCAGGGGAAATATTAATACGTACCGCGTATACGAGTGTGAATTTTGCTGATATTAAAAACAGAACAGGAAATAAAGCAAAAGCAAATTTCCCAATGATACTCGGTTTAGATGTAGCTGGTGTAGTTGAAGAGGTTTTTGATGAAAGTAGTGCTTTTAAAGCTGGAGATGTCGTTCTTGCATTCCCTAAAAATGGAGCCTATGCAGAATATGTGGTGGCGAAAGAGCAGCTCGTCTTTAAAATTCCGAGTGATGTCTCTTTGGAAAAGGCAGCCGCGGTGCCAACGGTTTTGTTTTTATCCTATCTTTTGACACATCAAATTGCGCCAATTAGTAAAAATGATAGCGTATTAATTCATGCTGCATCTGGTGGTGCAGGGACAATGCTTATTCAAATGGTGAAAAAGCTAGGTGCCAAGAAGATTATTGGCACGGTTGGTGATATGAAGAAAGCGACAATTGCCCTTGAACTAGGTGCACATCATGTACTGACATACGAAAATTTTAGTGCGCAAGTCAATGAATATACGGATGGTCATGGTGTTAACATTATTTTTGACTCCATTGCAGGAAATATTACGGAAGAGAGCTTTAACTGTTTAGCTCCGTATGGTACGTTGGTGCAATTTGGGAATAGCGGTGGCAAAGCCGGAAATATAAAAACATCTGATTTACATAGTAGCTGCCGCAATGTGAAAGGCTTTAGCCTAGGAACGACTCGAGCTTCCAAGCCTGAAATGCTACAACAAATTGCACAGGAGATGTTTGCAATATTGAAGGATGAAAGCTTCCAAGTACCAATTGCTAAGATCTTTGCCTTAGAAGACATGCAGAAAGCGCATGATTTGATGGAAAGTCGCCGGCATCAAGGGAAGATTTTAATTAAAATATAAAATGAACAACCTCTGTATAGTGATCAACACGCTATACAGAGGTTGCTTTTATTTTAGTGTCTGTAGCTCGAAAACGGTATTGTTGTAGGATAATATCTACAAATAATGAGGTGATTCTTTGAAAAAAATAATAGGATTTTTACTAGTTTTATCTACTTTGTTTTTTGCTTTTAATTCTATTGATGGGTGGACTTGATTCTGGACTTCTCACTACTAAAACCACCTTTCATTTTTCGACAATAAATAGGGATTTCCTTTAAATATTTGTTAAAATGAGGTATTATTATATGGATTTTTGTCTTTCTTTACCTTGTTTTGATATTGTTATTTGTTTTAGATTTACTTTTTATTATAATGTTATATTTGGTCTCTTTACATACATACTGAACTTAATGATGGTATTTATTTCATTTAGATTTTACTAGTGTGCCAATGTTAAAGTGTTATATGGCTAATTTGAAATTGATGTAAATATAATACTAAAATATTAAATATGATAGGCTCTTCACCAACAGTTGTTAAACGTATGCCAAGTTTTTGGTTGATGGGGGTAGAGGCTGGGCGACTCCTTTTGATCAGCGTCAAACGAAGCGGCTCATCTGTCACGCCCGGTCGGAACGGAATCAACCTCAAGTTGTGGTGAGGAGTCTATTATTTTGTATTGAATATAAAGGAATGGCTATTAGGGGAGTGGTGCAATGCTTTTTAATTCCTTTGAATTTATTTTTCTATTTTTACCAATAACATTTATTATCTATTTTTTATTAAATCGTTTCAGGAACCAGCAATATGCGATTTATTGGTTGGTACTGAGCTCTTTGTTTTTTTATGGCTATTTTAAGTTAACTTATTTAACAATCATCACGATCTCAATAGTTGTGAACTTTGCTTTAAGTCGGTTGATTAGTAATACCAATAGTCGGTCGAGAAAAACTTATATGATTATTGGCGTAATCTTCAATATTTTAATTCTTTGTTACTATAAATATACAGGTTTCTTTATTGACAATATAAATAGTTTATTTGATACAAATTATGCACTGTTGCACTTATTGCTACCATTAGGACTTAGTTTTATTACATTCCAACAGATTGCTTTTATTGTTGATAGTTATCGTGATGGAACAGCTCATTATAAATTTAGTCATTATGCGCTGTTCATTTTGTTTTTCCCGCAGTTAATTGCAGGACCAATTGTTCAGCATGATGAAATGCTTCCCCAGTATGATACTAAGGGAAATCGTAAAATTATTCATGAAAATGTTGCACGAGGCTTATTTATTTTTGCAATTGGTTTAGTCAAGAAGATTGTTATTGCTGATACGGTTGGCATATGGGCGAATGAAGGCTTTGCTAATTATAGTAACTTAAGTTTTATAGAAGCTTGGATTGCCTCATTATCATATACAGTGCAACTTTATTATGATTTTAGTGGATATTCTGATATGGCGATCGGTTTGGCATTATTATTTAATATTAAACTGCCAGTAAATTTCTACTCTCCTTATAAAGCACGTAATATTCAGGAGTTTTGGAAAAAATGGCATATGACGTTGAACAGATTTTTAACTACATATGTTTATTTTCCGCTAGGTGGTAGTCGTAAAGGGGCTTTTAGAACCTATTTAAATATATTAATTATTTTCTTCATCAGTGGATTTTGGCATGGAGCTGGGTGGAATTTCATTTTGTGGGGACTTCTACATGGCTTTGCGTCTGTTGTTGTGAGACTTTTTAGTAAAACAGGTATTAAGCTTCCGTATATACTTTCGTGGTTTATTACATTCCAATTTGTTAATATCGCTTGGATATATTTCCGTGCAACAAGTCTTGAGCAAGCGAATACTATTATAGCCAAAATGTTTACGCCAAACATGACATCTATAAATAATTTCTTTACGGAGCCGCTTACTAATTTTGCGCAAGCGGAGGCATTTAATATTTTGGGACTAACATTAAGTGATCCAATAGTGATTGTTGTAGGACTGTTAATCACACTTGTTATTGCCTTTACGGCCTTAAATTCTATTCAATTAATGGATAAGATGAAATTTAATTGGGGAGCAATCATTTATACGCAATTTATGATTGCACTAGTGCTAGTATCGATTTACTATATGCAAAAAAATAGTATATTCTTATATTTTAATTTCTAAATAAAGGTGTGAATTAACATGGATCCAAAAAAATGGTTAGTAAAATTGTTTGCCACATCTTTCATAGTAATAGGATTACCTGTTTTCGGAATTATGGGTTTCAATTATTATATTGACCCTCTTTGGAATTACACACATGCGAATGACTTAAACGACTATCAGCTTGGCTTTGATGAAAGACAATTAAAAACAAATTATATGAATAGCCATGATTTTAACTATGATAGTTTGTTAATAGGAACGAGCAGGATTACGTATCTTGATGAGAGGGCCTTTAAAAAAGAAAATGTTTATAACTATTCATTAAGCGGGCTGCATATAAAAGAATATTTGCCTTACATGCAATATGCTGAAAAGAAAAATGGTAAGCCGTTTAAGAGAATTTTTATTGAGTTATATTTTGATTCAGCGAATGCTGGCAAACCCAGTACATTGAATCCTCCACAAACATATTTTGAGACGTCGGAGGCACCGTTTTATGCAATAAAGTCCTTATTTTCGGCAAGCACGATGCATTATGCTCTTTTTAATTATGATATTTCAAAAGCAAATCATTACGACGGTGCTCGTAGTTACACGCGTAATAATATTGCACAAACGACGTACCCAAATGATGATATTGAGCAGGAATGGCAAAAATTTAAGAATAACTTTAAAGCAGAGACAGCCAAGCCTTTTATGTACGATACTGACTATCGAAAAAGGCTTCAAGCTATAAAAGATGCATTCCCAAATTCAGAACTAGTAGTCTTTACAGAGTTAATGCCTGCAAAACGGCTTCAAACAATTTTGCATAACGATAATCGTTACGAGGCTTATAGTAGATGGATGAACGATATGGTAGATGTGTTTGGAACCGTTTATAGCTTCCATGGTGTGAATGAAGTAACGACAAATGAAAACAACTTTTTTGATTGGTTGCATTACTATCCAAACGTTGGGAATTTAATCATTAAATCTTTAGAGAACAGGGAAGAACGATCAACTATTATGCAAACTGTAGATAAAGGGAATCTTGATGAATACCTTAAAAATGTAGTGGTAGATATAAAGTGAAACTTTAATCAGTGGGGATTTTCTTTATCCCCACTGATTATTAGGTGTGCCGGGCATGTCCGTCAACTAGGTGATGAAAGTTCACTGTGGACGTTGGGATATGCGAACCACTAGCCAAGTGCAAGGGTGTCCGTG
>NZ_JBGCCD010000027.1:0-73245 GCF_041262405.1 Lysinibacillus sp. RC79 | reverse complement strand
AATGTTTGTTAGTGAGAAACAAGTTGAAATTCGATATGCTGAGACCGACCAAATGGGTGTGGTGTATCATGCGAACTATATCATTTGGATGGAAATAGGTCGCTCGCAGTTAGTAAATGATGCAGGCTATGAGTATGCAGCATTAGAAAAAGATGGTTATGTATCGCCGGTGATGGATTTATCCATTTCGTACAAGGCAGCTATGCAGTATGGCCAAGTGGCAACGGTACGTACATGGGTGGAAAAACACGATCGTCTACGTACAACATATGGCTATGAAATTTTACATGAAGATGGCACGATTGCAGCGACTGCTCAGTCCGTACATATTCTAGCGCACAAAGATACGTTACGTCCGATATCTTTAAGTAAAATCAATCCGGCATGGGATGCGAAATACAAAGAAATCGCACGCGAGACGAAATAGGAGAATCATACATGGAACTTTTATTGGCTATAGGAGCAATTATGGCTTGTCTAGGTGTCGTGCTTGGCGCTTTTGGGGCACATGCACTAAAAGATAAATTTGCGTCACCACACTATGCAGCCATTTGGGAAACTGCAGTGCAATACCATATGTATCATGCATTAGGTTTACTGGGGCTTGGTATTTTATCGAATGATGCCCTTTTAGGAGCTTCTAGTATGCTTTCTTGGGCAGGATATTTAATGTTGGCGGGTATCGTGTTTTTCTCTGGTAGTTTATATGTATTGGCCGTTACAGGTGTGAAAAAGCTTGGAGCGATTACCCCAATCGGCGGTATGTTATTTATCGTTGCCTGGGTGCTTGTGGCTATTTCCGCATGTTCTTAAGAAACACTAAGATCCACTAAAAAATGATATAGTACTTACAATACGAGAGAGGTAGTTCCTATGGAGCTATCTCTTTTTTATAAGGCTCTTTTCTTGAAGATTGTTGCTTTTTTGACCGAAGAAAGAACTAATAGCTGTATTTAACGGAACTGAAAACTAATATAAATATGCCCACAACCATTACAAAAAGGGAAATTTTCTGTAATAATGAAAAGTCTCGGAATTTTTTATTTTGAAAAGCAAGATCAGAAATTATGGAAAATAGAAAAGCTACTAAACAAACCTGCAAGACTCTATTAAGATATGAAGGGTTGTATATAGCAATTACTATAATTGCTATAAATGAAAAGATAAACTGCCTAAAATATTTGCTTTTTAACAGCATTTCATCACCTCTTAATTCTCTTATTGGTACGCTTTTGGTTTTTTTATATAAAAATTTCCTCTTAGAATTGCCGTTTTAACATATGATCTACTACTCAATTTTATTCATCTTTAGCTTTTCTAACACTCAAGTTGATGGGAAATTATCAACCAAGCATCCAGCAATTACTTTATTAACATTCTTAAATGAAAACGCTCATTCTATTATTTCTTTTACTGCCTCTGTTCCATATCCTTTATTTTGTGCTGGAGATATAAATAAGCCCAGTTGGTATACCTTCCGCTGAACTCTTCATATAAATATCTCCACATTAACAAACATCTGCATTAGATTTTATTCAACTTAATCAAGGGAGCAACAATCTATACTAAAACAGCTTTTTATAAAGAAGTTTAAAAAAATGAAACAAATTGTCCTTTTTATGCGTACTACATATTGATTAGATTATTTTATCTTCATTCAGCGGGTGTCTAAACACCCACCGAAATAGATGAACTCAGTCTAAGAACGCCACGTCCTGTGGCAAAGACTGAGTGACCAACATCACGTTGGCCCAAAGCCTCCGGCGGATGTCACGGAATCGGAAAGGAGTCCACATAGGATGTTAGCCTAAAGTCATCGCATCCATGCGATAACGGCTAACTGACCTGCATCGGTGCCGCTGCCGCTACGCTTTCGCGCAAAAAACATCTGTTGCTGCCGCTACGTTAGCACTGCGCTTTCGCACAAAAAACATTTGCAGGCCTAAGCACAAAGCCGAATCCGGACGCAATTATGCCGAGGCATAATTGATATGATAAAATAAGTCTTAGTATATAAGTTGAAGGTGGGAATAAATATGGGTTTATTAAAAGCAGGAGTTGGGGCATTAGCAGGTGTTCTAGAAGATCAATGGCGTGAATATTTCTATTGTGAGTCACTCTCAGCGGATGTTCTTGTGGAGAAGGGGCATAAACGTACTTCAAAACGAGGGTCCAATAAAGGCAATGACAACATTATTAGTAATGGCTCTATTATTGCTATCAATGAAGGGCAATGTATGATGATTGTCGAGCAAGGGAAAGTAGTGGAGTTCTCTGCGGAGTCTGGCGAGTATGTTTATGATACATCAACAGAGCCTTCGATTATGTATGGCAATGATTTGTCTGAAGGCATTATGGAAACATTCAAGCAGATTGGTAAACGCTTCACATTTGGCGGAGAACCTGCAAAAGATCAGCGTGTGTACTATTTTAATAAAAAAGAAATCGTAGGCAATAAATATGGGACACCAGCACCGGTTCCTTTCCGTGTTATCGACCGTAATATCGGCCTAGATATTGATATTGCTATTCGTTGTCATGGCGAATATTCATATAAAATTGTCGATCCATTATTATTCTATACAAATGTATGTGGAAACGTAGAGCGTGAATTTACAAGAGATGCAATCGATAGCCAATTAAAAACGGAGCTGATGACTGCGTTACAGCCGGCTTTCGCACATATTTCAGCAAGTGGGGTACGCTATAGCGAAATTCCTGCACATACGGTTGCTCTTGCAGATGCCCTTAATAAAGTGTTATCAGAGAAATGGCTAGCAACTCGTGGTTTAGCAGTTGTATCCTTTGGCATTAGTTCTTTAAAAGCATCTGAAGAAGATGAAACAATGATTAAACAACTACAACGAAATGCAGTGATGCGTGATCCAGGTATGGCTGCGGCTCAATTAACAGGTGCTCAGGCGGAAGCAATGATTGCAGCAGCTAATAATGATGGCGGAGCAATGGCAGGATTTATGGGCATGAACATGGCGACACAAGCAGGCGGTGTTAATGCAGGACAGCTTTACCAAATGAATGAGCAAAATAAACAGGCAGCCCAGCAAGGTCAACCAGCGACGAACTCGGGCGCATGGAAATGTGCATGTGGCAACGAAAACACTGGTAAATTCTGCTCAAATTGTGGGACACCAAAACCTGCAGAAGAAGGCTGGACTTGTACATGTGGTGCTGTCAACAAAGGTAAATTCTGTAGCGAATGTGGTGCTAAAAAACCTTCAGGAGTATTACAATACGTTTGCGATAAATGTGGTTGGCTGCCAGAAGATCCTGCAAACCCTCCAAAATTCTGTCCAGAATGTGGCGATGTGTTTGATGAGAATGATGTTAAGTAAGGAGATGACTAATGATGCCAACGCAAGATGCTGAAAATGCTAAACAAGTAAAGCTTGATTTTGACGCTGAGTGTCCATCATGTAGTGCATCCATTGAATTTAACCCAGCAACTGGAAAGCTAAAATGTCCTTATTGTGGTTATGAGAATGAAATTGCAGCCCCAGAAAAGCAAGAGGAAAAAGTTGCCCAGGAAATGGATTTTGCAATGGCTGAAGAACGTGGAAATTTTAACTGGGGTGTTGAGAAGAAAACAGTCATTTGTAAATCCTGTGCGGCAGAAACGATTTATGATGCATTACAGGTAGCTGATAGTTGCCCATACTGTGGTTCTAATCAGGTTATGGAGGCTAGTGCTGAAAATACACTAGCACCGAATGGGGTATGCGCATTTGAAATAACAGATAAGCAGGCGGGAGAGAACTTCCAAAGTTGGATTAAGGGAAAATGGTTTACACCGAGAGCAGCAAAAGATAGTGCAAAGCCTGATTCATTTAAAGGGGTTTATCTTCCTTATTGGACTTTTGATACGAAAACAAGTTCAAGATATTCTGCAAGATACGGTAGACATCGTACAGTTACAGATAAAGAGGGAAATACCCGAACTGAAACGGATTGGTATTCCACAAGTGGTTTTTATCAGGAATTTATTGATGATCATTTAATAAGTGCGACAACCCGTTATGATCGAAATATGATGCGAAAAGTAGAACCCTTTAATTTACTCAATAATAAAGCCTATAAACCAGAATATGTAACAGGCTTTTTATCAGAACGCTACAGTATTGGTTTACAGGACGGGTGGAGTCAGGCGAAGAGGGAAATTTCAGATCATCTGAATGCACAAATTACCTCAAAAATACGTTGGGAACATAATGCGGATGTAGTATCCAATGTACATTTCTCAACAACACATGATGATATTACATACAAATATCTAATGTTACCAATTTGGCTTTCTTCATTCCGCTATAAAGAGAAAATTTATCGATTTATGGTAAATGGACAAACAGGTCGAGTAGGTGGGGATGCCCCATTTTCACCACTTCGTGTAACAATTGCTGTCATCTTATCATTAATTACAATTGCTATTATTTGGTATTTCTTTATGTCAGAATAGTCATGAGCAGTATTCCTGTAGGGTATAATCCATACTTTGGAATACTGCTTTTTTACTAAATAATTTGGGGTGGGTGAATGGCTGAATAATTTTTAGGATATAGGATGAAAACCTTTAGTTATCATGGCTTTCACTTTGAATTGTTGCATAAGTTATAATGATAAAGTTTTTTACACAGCAATACATGAAAAATTCAGTGAATGCATGTAGGGTAAAGCAAAAATAAATATGCTTACTTAAGCAACCTATTTTATGGGAAAGTCGTTGTTAGTGATGAATTGACAGAAAAATGTGCTTAAGCACAAGCATTAGTTTTATTAATAAATCAGTTAGGTGGAAGTTTGTTAAATTTCAGGACAGATTTATTCCATAAAATAACGCCATGTGAAGTTGCCAATTTACTTTAAACAAATTATTATACAGTCAGAGAGCTTTTTCATGTAATGAGCTGTGAATGTAATGTTATTCTTGGATAACATCATGTATGGAGGTTTCGACAATGGATGCAATTGAGGTTTTAACAAATTTAGATCAAATACATGGGTATTTTCAACCTATATTTAGCGCGGATGCGCATACGGTGATTGCCTACGAAATTTCCGGACAGTTACAAATCGAGGGTCAACAAATTAATTTAAAAGATTTTGTGAATAACGAAGATATTCCAGAAGAATATCGTATTGACATGGAACATAAAATTTTACACGCTGCATTAGCCGAAGTAGAAGAAATCGGACAGGATATTGATATTTATATTCCAAGTAACCCGAACTTACTGATGCAGGATTTCGGTGAAAGTCATTTTAATATTATTCAACAATATATAAGTGAAGAGGATTTACATCGTATTGTATTAGTTGTTTCTGAGCATCGTTTTTTAGGTGACATTCATAAGTTGCACCATGCAGTACGATACTTTACGACTTTTGGTGTCAAAATTGCCGTTCAGGAAGTAGGAGCGGAGAGTCATTTAGAGCACATTGCTCTATTATCACCACAAATATTAAAGGTCAATATTCGAGACTTGAATTATGATTCTTGGTCTGCACAGTCAGATATGATATCGGCAATAGGTAGCCTCGCTTATAAAATCGGCGCAAATCTCTTATTTGAAGGAATCGAAACTGTTTATCAACTACAGTTTGCTTGGAAGAATGGAGGCCGATTTTATCAGGGCCGATACTTGGCAAACCCTGCATTGATATTCGTAGAGAAGGATATTTTAAAGGAGCGTTTTAAAGAGGAGTGCCAGCAGTTTATTACCTCTGAAAAGAAGATATTAGAGGCGCAATATTTTGAGTTAAAGAAGTTGAGGGAGGAGCTAGAAGCGATTGTCCATCGTGTTAAACCTTCTAGTGACAACATCACACATTTAGAGCATTTAGCGCAGCTATTGGATTGTTATTCGTTCCGAGTATATATTTGTAATGAAGATGGTTTCCAACTATCTCCAAACGTAATGCGTATAGATGGACAGTGGGAGTTGCAGCCAAGAGCCATCAATAAAAACTGGAGTTGGCGTCCGTACTTCCTACAAACAATTATAAAAATGCGCAACGATCAAAGCGGAGAAATCTCAGAGCTTTATCGAGATATCGAGACAGGGGAAATTACAAGAACATTTTCAATTGCTATTAACGAGCATGAGTATTTGTTCGTCGATCTTTCGTATGATTACCTATATGAGCACAATATATTTAGATAGTTCTACAAATGCTTATATATCAAGGTTTAATGGGTACAAGAGAAATAACTTGTACCCCAAAATTGTGTAGAAATGATTAGTTCTATAGCTAAAAAATGAATACATCACGTTCCAACGCTGGTCGGCACTAGTACGTTTTCTACCTTCAATCAATTTTCCTCGGACAGAAAATCGAGTGAAATGCAAATTAGCCTTCAGGAATCGAAAAACTGGTTCTACATCGAATTTTCGTTGTCGATAGATGGCACCCGTTTTTCTTCTGAAAGCTTTGTTCTTAAATATATATTTCAGGGGTACAAAAATAATTTGTACCCCGATTTGTTCTCTATCTATTATTTTAAAGGAATTCCAAGTCCTAAGGCAGAAGCGATCGAGACAATAGAGCTAATAACACCTAGTATACTAGTTAATTTCTCTAATGGTTTTTTAGCTTTCTCTTTATCTCCATTTTCTATATGAGTTTGAAGGAGTTCAAAATTAGCTTCTGCAATCTCTCGTTGTTCCTCTGCTAGGTGTTGAATTTCTTGATGAAGCTGTTGTAAAGCATTGATAATGTCATTAGGCAAGCTAGCTATCCCTTGATTGAGTGTACCATTGTTTTCAATAGTTATATTACCTTTGTTTTCTCCAAAAGTTAAACCACCATATTTACTAGAATCACCCATATAACCATCTCCTAAGATAATAGTAACTTTCCCAAGCTTTGATACTTTATCTAATAATTGATCAGAATTTTCTTTGGCTAAAATATCGATAATTTCTCTTAAACTCTCAGGATTATTTTGATACCTTAACCCGACATTTTCCTTTTTGTTATTAATTTTTTTTTTGAAAAACTTTGTCTGAAATCATCACTTAATTCGATGATTGGAATAGCGTTTAAAGGATCAAAACAATTTTCTGTACCACAATACTTGCAAGTAATGGAATCAAAATTTTCAAGTTCAGATTTATTAGCAGTTAAAATACTTTTATTACATTCCTCGCAGTGAAATTCTAATTGTATAACGAGCGCTTCTTTTTTTTCTAATTCAGATAATGTATCGATAACTACTCCAAGAGGTAAGTTAGTTATTTTTGCAATATAACTATGGTAAAATTTTTCTATTTTACTAATAGCAATTGCCTCAAGTGCATTATCTATTTTTTGAGAAATTTCCCATGGCTTTAAATTGCTCAATACTTTTACCTCGCAGAATAAATTTGGTAAATCAATTTTTCTCTAATATAATCCAATACAGGTTCAGACGCAAATACATTGAACTTAAATGTCTTTGTATTTACGCCGATTCGAATAGAATATTCTTGTTTCACGCCATCAACACTATGTTCAAACAATATGGACCCCTTTTGTTTGGATAGATAAGGTTCTAAATAATTGTATAATGGTAAACCTCGTAGTTCTCTAATACTACCTAATCCTATTGTTTCAAGACCACTTAAAAGTAACAAAGTAAAAGGTGTTGTTTCTAAAATGCCGGTAATATCTTCGCTATTTAAATTTTGCTCTAGAACTGATAATTCACCATTAGTATAGTATTCGTCAATTGCAGAAAGTATACTCACAATTGATTGACCCTGTGTTTCTTCAAATGTATTGACTGATCCTGCTGGTCTACCTGTAGCATCAATAAGCTTTCCTTGAAGAGTATCAGCTAAAGACTCAAGTGTACCACCATATTTCTCTAACAAATCATACTGTTTGAATTCATATTCTTCATCGACAATTTTAGTTAACCAAGCCATAATTTTTTTGGCAACAGCTGAACTTGCTCGCACTTCAATTATTCCCATGTCTTCATCAATATAAACTGTTGTAATTTCGTGCTTAATGTATTCTCTTCGGTTAGCTAAAAAGTAATCAACATTAACACCAGTTCTATGAATAAATCTTAAATAATATGCTTGAGAACCTTTAATTTCAGCAGCGGCAATAATTGTAGGATCAATAGGAATATTTTCGCTAATTGGTGTAACTACTGTTTCGAAAGGGTTAAATGGCATTTTATCAATAATACTTTGTTTAAATCCTATTAAACCAGTATTATTTGTCGCCTGGTACCAAGCTAAAGAAACTGCTCCAGAGAAAATATTATTGCTGATCATTTTAAGTACGTCGCCATCTAAATGCTCAAAAGCGTCCCACACTCTACTTGCTAATTCATCTACATTGCCAGTTGATTCTAAAGTCATTTTATTACAAATCTCTTTTAGTTGAGTTTTGTTTAATCTATTCAAGTCTTGGGGGAAAATTAAAGATTTAATTGTATTCATTTAACACCCTCCAGAATTATATTCTGTATTCGATGAAATTATGTCGTTTTATTAATAAATATAATAGTATATGTTTGGAATACCCAAAAAATGACATAAAAGTGTTGATTGACATGGAAGTATGAATGAATTGGAACTTATATGCGTCGAAAAGAATAAAATTAGTGTAGTTCTTTATTCTTATTTTGCGTCTAAGGTTTTTGAAAGAAATAACTACTACTTATTGGGGGAGTGAGCTTTCGGGTGTCATCTTCAATTCTTTTTGTGAAAAGTGAATAGAGCGGGGGAATTATTAAATTGAGAAGTGTCTTGATCAGGGGAGAACAAAGTAATTGAATTAAGATTCTCAACTTGTTACTTAAGTATTCAGCATTGTGTAAATGGGGGTACAAAGGAGAAGTTTAATCTCAAATGTACCCCACTTGATTTTCCTTTAAATACTTTAAACGGAGAATGTTAGTAAAGATTTATTCCTACAATTAAAGAATCTCCGTTAATTCTGAATTCACAAACCTTTGGTCAGTAATTAGAACGCCTAAAGCTGTTCTTCCGTATACACTATATAATCCGCCAGTTTGATTAGGAACGATTTCAACTTCATATTGAGCCGAATTTCCTACACTTGGAGTTACAAAAGTAGAAGCATTGGCATTTGCGCTAAATGCAGTTGTTGATAGTAATTGTCTTGAACCGTTAAGTCTAAAAACTCTTACTACTCCAGTTAGTAAATCTCCAGTTAGATTGAAAATTTTGATACGAACGCTAGCTGCATTAGCGGATTGATTTCCTGTATTTTCAATTGGACCAGTAGTTAAAGGCAATTATTCACCTCCTTCAAAATAAAAGATTTATAATCTGCAGATTACATACTCATAGTAATCAGCATCTATTGAAATGCTCTAAACGTATTAATCAAGTTTCTATAAAAATGTAGAAATTGATTAATAGAACTATTTAAATCTTTCTGCTTTAGCAAGTGATTGAGCTATTACTTTCAACCTTTCAGGAGTATCTCCTATATTCTCTCTACTATTTTAATGATGGTGTATTATGGATATATTTGAAACTTCTAGAATAACTTCACGTCTAAGGAAATATGGAGGTGAAAATATTTTGAGGAAGATAGTTACAATATTGTGTATATCCTTGATTTTGATAATGAGCGGATGTAATCATAATTCGATACCAAAAATTTCAGAAGAACAGGCAAAATCACTTGTGTTAAAAAGCCACGCAATAAACATTGGTAAAGTTGAAATTAAGTCAGTTAGTCATAAAGGAAACGAGTATATTGTTAAATGGGAAAATAAAGAAAACTGTGAGAACGGAACGGACTATATTAATGACGAAAACGGCAAAATAATAAATGGTGAAACCTCAATATGTTAATTTCACTTGAAATAAACCCTAAGTTATTGCGCGTTATAAGAGTGACTGAAATCGATAACAATACGTGCAACGCTTCTCGATGCTTTATTAAATAGGGCAGGGATAATGATACAATTCAACGATCCTCATATTGATAGGAGTTTCTATTCTGGTATAATTAACTGAGAGAGAGGATGATCAATATGAGCAAAAATATCGTTGTTATAACAGGGGCTGGCAGTGGTTTAGGTGCAGCACTTGCTAAAAAATATTCGTCTTTAGGCAATCACATTTGTTTACTCGGTCGAACGAAATCAAAGCTTGAGAATACGGCTAAAACTTTAACCGATAGCTATTCTATTTATGAGGTTGATGTTACTTCGAAACAAATGGTCGCTAAAGTAATTCATTCTATACAAGAGGATTTTGGATCAATTCAGTTACTAATTAATAATGCTGGTGTTGGCTATTTTGATATTGCTGAAAACTTGAATGAGGAATCAGTCCATCAAATGATTGATATTAACCTAAAAGGAACCATTTTTTGCACACAAGAAGTGCTAAATGGTATGAAAGAACGAAATGAAGGAACAATCGTCAATATCGTTTCTACAGCTGGTCTAGAAGGAAAAGTAACGGAGTCTGTTTATTGTGCTAGTAAATTTGGTGTACGAGGATTTACAGAGAGTCTAGCACTAGAATTAAACGAAACTTCTATTCATGTATGTGCTGTTTATATGGGTGGTATGAGAACAGAATTTTGGGACGGGATATTTACTGAGGAAAAAACTAAGACATTAATGGATCCTAATGATATCGCGGATATTATTATGGAAAATATTAAACCAAGAAAATCGTTAGCTGTAACTGAAGTTGTTATTAAAAATAAACGATAACGAAAAGGGTATGACCAGGCACTGCAATTAATGTTGAGCCTGGTCATTTTCTATTTCATTTAATAGTTCGATAAAATTACTAAGATACAGTAAATGTCTTAAAACGCAATCCATATTTCGATGAAAATTGAAATATTTATCTTGTACTATGAAAATTGATAGTACGGATAGGAGGAGATAAAATGACTCAAATTGCTAATACAGAAATGATTAATCCAAAAATTCTATACTATGGGACACCTGTGATATTATTATCTACACTAAATGAAGATGGCACAGTAAATATTAGCCCTCTTTCATCATCATGGGCGTTAGGAGATTGTATTATTTTAGGAATTGGGCTTGGGGGAAAGGCTATTGAAAATTTAGAACGACATCCTGAATGTGTCATTAATATCCCAGATCCTTCATTATGGGAGAATGTAGAAAAATTAGCTCCTTTTACAGGAAAAAACCCCGTTCCTGAATATAAGAGAGCGAATGGATTTACATTTGAAAAAGAAAAATATGAAATTAGTAATTTAACGCCAACCGAGTCTAAATCAGTAAAACCTACAAGAATTGCAGAGTGTCCAATTCAACTTGAGGCAAGAGTAAAACATATTCGAATCCCTGAATATGCTCCCTTTTTTGCCATTGTTGAGACACAAGTAATACATGTACATGCTCATAAGGAAATTATAGTTGAAGAAAATTATATTGATCCAAATAAATGGAGCCCACTTATTTATAATTTCCGTCATTATTTTGGACTTGGACACCAGCTGGGTAAATCTTTTAGAGCAGAAATTTAAATCCTAATTGCTATCATTAACAAAGATCAGTTCTCTTTTTTAGAATGGGAATCTGGTCTTTTTGTGTTTATTAAGATTCTAAGTTACAAAACTGTCATGTTGTGATGTTTTTAGTCATGAAAAACAATGGTTGTGGTATTAATTCCTTGTTATAGTTAAATTAAGGAATTATATAACCTTGTACCCAGCTTAAAGGAGACATGAAATGAAACCATCATTAAAAATCTATATGCTTATAATTGCTATGATTGTAGCCTTTTATAGTTTAACGTCAACAATCGTAAATGCAGATTCAACTGAAAAAATTCAAAAGATTGATCAATTTGTTAAAGAGCAAAAGGCGATTAGTAAAATTCCAGGGATATCGTTAGTAATTGTAGAGAAGGGGAAAACGGTTTATGAAAAAGGCTTTGGATATGCCGATGTTCAGTCAAAAACACCAGTTACCTCTAATACATTATTTGAACTAGGATCTACATCGAAAGCATTTACAGGATTAGCAATTCTACAATTGGAAAGGGAAGGCTTACTAAAACGTTCTGATGATGTCCGAAAGTATATCCCATGGTTAAAGTTAAAATATAATGGGAAGCTTCAGTCAATTACTATTAATCAGTTACTGTATCATACAAGTGGAATAGCTACTAACACAATATCTAATATCCCAAAAAGCAACGAACCGAATGCTCTTGAGTTGACGGTGAAAAAATTGCTTGATCAGCCATTAAATAGACAACCAGGTAGCTCATTTGAATACGCAACAATCAATTATGATGTTTTGGGACTCGTTATTGAAAAGGTTTCAAAACAACCCTTTGATACGTATATCAAACAGCAAATATTAAAGCCAATCTCTATGAATGATACATTTGTTGGAATTCATCAAGTTAAATCTAATGAGATGGCCACGGGATATAAAATAGGACTGATGAGAGAGCAGGAATATACACCACCGATCTACCGTGGAAATGTACCTGCAGGATATGTAATAAGTAACACAAGCGATATAGCAAAATGGTTAAAGCTACAGTTAGGAAATAGCCAAATTGATTCGATTGATTATAAAATTATTCAAGAATCGCATATCCCAGATCAATCTGTAGAGCCTTTCGATAAGGACACATACTATGCAAGTGGTTGGGGAGTTATGGGAAAAGAAGAACAATATATATTCCATGCTGGTGAAAATCCAACATTCTCATCTTATTTCGTCATGCAGCCCGATGAACAATTAGGAGTAGCCGTATTATCCAATATGAACTCGAGCTATACAACTGCGATAGGGCAAGGTGTGATAGATTTGTGGGAAGGGAAAACGGTAAATACTATTCATACTGACATCTTTCAGAATTTGGATAAAATTATTTCACTTATATGTGTTATTGTTGTAGGCTTGGGGATGTTTTTAAGTATTCTATTGCTTACAACCTTAAGGGAAATTGTTAAAAAACAACGAATTAGAGTATCTTTAAATATAAAAAGAACTTTTTTATTAATCTTTCATTCTTTAAGTGTTGCAATAATTTTTGCACTTATCATTATGTTCCCGAAACTATTACCAGAGAGATCGAATTGGGAGTTTATTACAGTATGGGGTCCAACCTCAATCACTGTGTTATTTTATAGTGTTATAGTGTCAGCTGTGATTTATTGTTTATTGGGATTAGTGAAGATATTCACCAAAAAGGAAAAAGAAATAAAAATGTAGAGATTTGATTATTTTATGAAAAACATGGTAATATGAAAATAACTTTAGGTGAAAGGGGAGAATCCAAATGAAAAAAAGATCATTACGTTTTTTAAGTATGGGTATTGGGTTCTCAACTGCTGTTTTTTTCTAAAATTAAGTTTATAGGGACGAGTCTGCCCTTTTTTTAGAAAAATAAATAAAAACCTAGAGGAGATTAACCATGAACAATAAAATAACACGTAAAAATCCAATCCAAGTACCTAGCCCTGTTGGCAATTATAGCCATCTTACAATACTTCCAAAGGATGCAACAATATACGCATTATCTGGACAAATTGGAGTTGGGGTAAACGGGGAAATGCCATCATCACTTACAGAGCAGGTTAAGAATACTTTTAAAAATATTCAATTAATATTGGAGGCAGAGGGACTTAACGCAGACAATGTGGTGAAAGCTAATATTTGGGCAACTGAAGAAATAGATTGGGATGACTTCGATCAACAATGGGAAACGATGTTTGGAAATCCTTATCCTTCTATGACGATAGCTTATATTACTGCTTTAGGACTCCCTGATATTAAATTGGAAATAGATATTTGGGCTGCTAAATAAGCTGAGTAACCGACAAAATCTTAATGATTTTGTCGGTTTTTTTTATTACGCAATTTTCGAGGCATTTGAAAAGAAAAAAGGTCACTTTTCCTAAGAAAAGTGACCAAAAAATAAAATTTAATGATGGGGGTGTGTTTCTTGCCCATTGTATGAGCAAGTTGGAAGCGAATTAGGTACATTACTATATTATGAAGAATAAAAGCTTTCTGTTAGGCGTTCGCCATTTACTAAAATTATACAGTTTCTACTTAGTGGCGTTCCTTAGAATTTGTAGAAGTTTTTAACAATGAAGGTACTGTCCAATAAGTACCCATGCGCCACAACCATTCTAATGGACCGAATTTAAAGAATTTCATCCAAACCTTACTAAATAATAATTGGAAAATGTATATGCCTATGCAAATCCAAAGAGATTGGATAAAACGAATGTTGTCAATAAGGTTAAAGGCATTGCCAATTAGTAAGATTAGCGCTGTTTGTCCTAAATAATTTGTTAATGCCATTCGGCCATAGGCATTTAACGGTGAAAGCAATTTCTGGCTTAAAGGATGTTGTAGTAAAATTATTAAAAATCCTACATAAAATGCCGATACAAATGGGCTAAATTGAAGCCCGATTAATGAAAATTTTTCAATGTTTGTCACATGTTCTGTAAATTCACCCTCTGTCATATTGTCAACGTTCACCATTGCCTCTGGGACATAATGCCATTGATACAGCAAGCCACCTATGCTAATAATGAACATTATAACTGTAAAGATAAATATGCTTTTACGATTGTCATTGATCTTTTCAAAAATTCGATACTGCCCAGCAGCTAATCCCAGTAAAATAAGTGGAAACGGCATAACAATTTTGATGCCATAATAAGCAGTTACCCCTAATAGTATAAGTCCTATAGTTACGTTTATTTCCTTGCGAACTTTATAAAATGGTAACGCAATTAGCCCAAATATTGCATAGATAGTTAAAGCTTCTCCAGGTTGAAAATAAAAAT
Organism: Lysinibacillus sp. RC79; assembly: GCF_041262405.1. Taxonomy (NCBI): domain Bacteria; kingdom Bacillati; phylum Bacillota; class Bacilli; order Caryophanales; family Bacillaceae; genus Lysinibacillus; species Lysinibacillus sp. RC79. Next base: position 58,437 of record NZ_JBGCCD010000027.1, on the reverse strand, counting down.
GTACAAGCCCGATTAACAATAATATAATCATTCTTCTAATAAACAATAGATAGGCGTTTTCATTTTTAGCTATTGCACGGGAAATAAAAATATAAAAGCCTACACCAAATAAAAATGAAAAAATCGAGAAAAACTTACCTTCCACAAATAATATTAAAAATCTATGATATGCAATATCTATAGATGTGTCCGGTGTATTAATCCATAATAATGCCGAAATATTTACTAAAATAATTCCTAATAAAGCAAATCCTCTTAAATAATCTAATGTATCAATTCGTTTGTTTAATTCAATTGGTTGCATTTTCTCTCCTCCTTACTCACAAAGTATAAGGAAATTGTCCATAAAGTAGTAACGATGAATGTTACGCCAATCTTACAAAATCGTCATATAGCATTAATCATTTTCTGGATAATTAGATAAAATGTCTTTTGCCTGCTGTCTTAAAATATTGATTAATTCTTTTGGTTCTTCAATTTGAGCATGCATGCCAAGTCGATAGAAGAGGGGGCTAATAAAATTAAGCTCACCTTTGTCTATAATAGAATCAATATAACCTGTGCCATCTTCTTTTATAACGACAAAATCTTCAAGGTTTGGATCGCTTTTGCATTGGCGTACACCTTCTCTGGACAATAGAACATGTAAACGAATAGGTTGTTTATTTTCATATGTGCTGCCAAACCACTCCTCTAAATTTAAAAATTCCTCTTTGTATTCTTCGCTTTCTACGATGGAAAGAATTCGATCTACACGAAACAATAATATTTTTTGTTTAGTGAAATCAAAGGCGGGCATATACCACAACCCATCATGAGCATAAACACCAATTGGATGAATATGTTTCGTTGTTGTACCAGATTTGGATTCATATTGAATATGTAGATTTTTGTTTTCAATGGCTGCCTCTAAAACTGCTTTCAATAAAGGTGTTTCAATCGCTCGTTTAGGATTCCAAAACGCAATGTAGGATTGAAGTTTATCCACTTTCTGCTTCGCCTCCTCCTGAAGAGAGCTATAAAGCTTATGAGAAGCGGATTTAATCTCCGTATTAAAGGGTAAATCACGATAATAATGCAGTGATTGAAACGCAAAGAAAATCGAAACTACTTCATCTTCTGTAAATAAAATAGGGGGAAGAAGTCGGCTCGTTAGGACAGAATAGCCACCGTTTCGTCCTTGTTCAGCGTAAATAGGCAAGCCCATATCACTTAAATCTAAAATATATCGATGAACCGTGCGAATCGATATATTGAATTCATCAGCAACTTCCTGTGCAGTAAATTTCTTTTTCGCACTAACAAACAGGAGGATATCTAATAAACGTTTTGCTTTTGACATTTTCTCACCTTTTCTTTTAATCGTGACAGTAGTTGTCATGTTTTATGTATATTATAGATATTGTTCATGAGTTTTACAAAAGGGAAAAGGAGATGACGTTATGTCACGAGAAATCATTTTATATATTGCGACTAGTTTGGATGGATTTATTGCGAAAGAGAATGATGATTTACAATGGTTAGAAGAAACAGAGGGGGAAGGGGATGCTGGTTATTCCGACATGTATCAATCTATCGATACTATTATTATGGGAAAAAGAACGTATGATTACGTTGTTGACCATATTGAGTCTTTTCCATATCCCGATAAGAAATGTTATGTATTCACAGCATCCGAAAGTGGTAAAAACGAACATGTTGAGTTTGTGAATGAAGATGTAGTAGCGTTTACGAAAAAAATAAGGGAACAGGAAGGAACTAAAATTTGGATGGTTGGCGGAGCGGGAATTCTTGATGCCTTTATGAAAGAGCAGTTAATAGATGAATTAATTATTACGATTACGCCGCATCTTTTAGGCTCTGGAATTCCATTGTTTAAGGATCATAATCCATATCAAGATTTGAAGTTAGTCAATACACAACGCTATGGGCAAATGGTGCAAATGCATTATAAGGTGAAGAAAGAGGCTTGATGTTCCAGCCTCTTTTTCTGTTATTAGTAAAGTGCATGATAGATTTCACCCATGATTCCCTTCATTTGATGCATACCTGTATCAGTATTAGTCATTATAACTATCCCTTTTTCGAGGTATGGATAGGCTACTAGCATACATTGAAACCCAACACCCCAGCCAAGAGAGGAAAATTCGAGCTTCTCGTCCGTGCCATCTAGAAATACGCCAAGGCCCGTCCATTCCTTACATCCCTGTGAGCGGAACAGTTCTTTTACTAGTTTTGTAGTAACGCCGATTTTACTTTGCCCTTTGATAGCATTCATAATATCCAGTAATAATTTTGTTAAATCACTAGGAGTAGTCCATATACCACAAGCTGCAATATAAGGATAAATAGAATATTTCCCTGGAATTAAAGCTCCGTATTGATCATGGCCACATGCAAAGTTATCCATATTTGATGTTGAAAGAGAGGTAGAAAATGTACTGTTTGTCATGTCCAATGGTTTAAAAATAAATGTATGTATTTCGCAAATGAAAATTGAGCCACTTCGCAATTGAACAGGCAATCCATTTCAGTGGACAAGTTAAATGTCATAGCATATTTTTCGGTGGGCTTTACATGGAGCCTCTGCGGGCATAATTCGCACTTTAAAGGCGTAGTATCAGTAATTTAACGCCCGTACAAGGGTATCATGCCCGCCACTCCAAATAAAGCCGAGGTGTTCTTCTGGAAAAGACAGGTAGTGTAAAGTGGCTCACTGGCTCAGTTAACAATTGGCTCAAAATTGGGTTGCGATATACAAATGTATCCATGAGATGCGAAAAAGGTTTTTGCGTTATATCTTCTATTAATAATTGAATAAGACAAAAGCCTGCATCAGAATAGTGAAATTCACTTTCAGGCTCAACAGTCACTTCAATTGAAGTATCACAATAAGGAGTTTTACCATTCAATATTTCTACCATGGATGGCATTGCATTGATTGATCCTACTTCCATAAAACTGCCTTCAGGGTTTACAATACCAGATTGATGACTTAGTAGATTGCGTAATGTAACCTTTTTATGCTTTGTAAATGGATTGTCAGGAACCTTCCATGAAACTAATTTTTTATTGACATCTTCATCTAAGTCTATGATTCCTTGTTCTACCAATTTCATCACTAAAACGCTTGTTAGAAATTTACTTATTGAACAAGCGTTGAAAATGGAATTCTGATTAATGTTTTTATCGGTACCTGCTTCAAGAACTCCGAAATGATCCGTCTTACTGATTTTTCCCTTTTCTATAGCTACTAGACTTAGGCCAGCTATACGGTAATGCTCCATGCGTTCACGAATGTTTATCATCTACTTATCTCCTAATTTTTTCTTAATTATAACAGATTGGTGAAACGTATGTTTGTGTTTTTGATTTTATTTTAAGGCTGTTTTCTCAAAGATTGTTGTTATTGAACTAACTAGGTAGTTTAGTGCAGGAAATTAAATGGTTTTTTTAGGTAAAATATAGATAAATTTTGTATAGGATTTTTCAACTGTAGGAGGAGCCGATATGAAGTTAATGAAAATAGCATATACAGGATTATTTGTAAGTGTTTTATTAACGGGATGTGCAAAGGAAGAAACTAAAATTGAAGAAGTAAAACCGGAAGAAACTAAAGTCAACAACGCGAAGGTGTGGAAGGACGTTTCAACTCCTGAAGGCTTCAACGATTATGGAATCGAACCAACGTTAGAAGCTTGGATTGCCTATCACGCCGAAGATATTACCAAAACAACCGACGTGAACGAATATTATCCGAAGGCAGATCGACTCACTTCGGAAATGAAATATTTTCGGGTTCAAGGCGACGACCTTCAAAAGGACTTTGAAAATCTGAATGTGCTTCAAATTTGGATGGGACATCTTGTTTATGTTTTATCGAGACAGGACACGCTAGAGCCTGATAGGGCAAAGTTCAATGACGACTTAAAAAAGTCTTTTAAGTATTTCACTGAATTACTACATGATCTCGACATTGTAATAAATTACGATGGAAAGAGCGAAACATTCGGGCTCACACACCAATTAGACGGGAACAAGGTTAAAGAATTGGAATCGTACCTCTATGTAAATTAACGAGTTTTGAGGTCACTTCAAAGGGTGTGTTATATTCAAGGTCTATGTCTCTATATAAACGATTTAACATAAATTCAGTTTAGTATTTATAAAGGGGTTTTAATTGAAGTAGGATTTACTGAAACTCAAAAGACAAAGAGCAAGTTAACCTACAAAATGTGTAGAATCAACTTGCTCTTTATGTTTTAACAGCAACAATCTATACGAAAACAGCCTATTTTAATAACCGTGTGTGTATAATCATAGCCGGACTATCTTTTGTGAATTCACTTTTTTTCCAAGAACCGTATATGTGTAACAATTCGAACCCATTTTGTTCTAATAGCCTCTTCATTTCCATTGGATATGTATAGCGAAGTCGAATTGAATCTTCGAAAATAGCGTGTTCTAGCTTATTTATAGAGCGGCAAGTTAAGATTTGTGTGATAGGGTCATATTCTTCACGATGCTGAATAGTTAGTTTTTCACCTTTGCTATTGACTGAACTTTCTTCGTATTCATCCACGATAGCCAGTTCGCTTAGAAGAGCATTTCTCGTATCGAATAAAAATTCTCCACCTGGATGTAAGTGCTTTTTGACGGATTGGAATAAACCATTTTGACTATCATTACTTAGAAAATGTTGAAATGCATTTCCTGTCATATAGATGAAATTTGATGAAATAGGTAGTTGAAGCTGCGTGCAATCTTGCGCAGTAAAATGTACGTGTACATTCTGTTTTTTCGCTTTTTCAATTGCCAATTGAAGCATCCCTTCATGGATATCTACTGCATAAACATTGAATCCTTGCTTGGCTAGCGGAATAGCTAATCGACCTGTGCCACAGGCTAATTCAATTATCGTATCGCTATTCTTCTTGAGATGATTTTCAATAAAATATAAATCCACGTTATAATTTTCATGAAGTACATCATATTCAATAGGGTTTTTATATTTCTCTAAATTTCCACTAAACTCATTTTGATACATACAATTCGCTCCTTTAACTTTATCTTAAAGATATTGTATAATAAATCCAATATTCTCACAAATTAGGCTTGCACCGTAAATATGTGGTTGATTTCCGTTCCAGCTGAGCGCTTTCCTGGGGGCGTCCGATGAGTCGCAAAATTAATAAACTATAAAGAATAGGAGGGGTCGTTTGAACCAGAAACTTCCGTGCAAAATACATATCATTGGCTCTGTTGGGAGTGGGAAAACAACTTTAGCGAAAGAATTATCCGAGACATTAAATATTCCTTATTATGAATTAGATAATGTTGTTTGGATCAGACAAAATTCTGGGGATATTAGAAGGTCCGATCAACAAAAAGTGGATTATTTGAATGATATTATTCTGACGAAAGCTTGGATTATTGAGGGCGTTCATAATGAGGAGTGGGTAGCACAAAGCTTTTCGAAAGCCGACTTAATTATTTTCTTAGACACAAATTATTTCATACGAATCTATCGAATAATAAAGAGATTTACGTTACAAAGACTAGGTTTGGAAAAGTCCAATTACAAACCGACCTTTTCAATATTTATAAAGATGTTTAGATGGAATCGTTATTTTGAGGAGATTGGCAAACCTAACTTTTATCAGAAATATGGAATATATAGTGACAAGTTATTGGTCGTAACAAGTAAAAGGGAGATTCTTTAAAAAAAGCATATCCACAAACAATGGATACGCTTCTTAGGTTGGCATTTTAAGCATTTTTCTTTGTTTTCGTTGCTCGTTTTTTTCTCGTTGTTGGCTTTTTCGTTTTTTCTAAGGAAGCTTGAAGTGCTGTCATTAAGTCCGTGACATTATCAGGTACTGGCCGTTTATCGCTAGCCGAGATTGTATTCGTTGCTTTTTTCTCCTCTATAAGTTCCATTAAAGCGTTGCGATAATCGTCTGTATATTTTTCAGGATTAAATTCTGTTGTTAATTGATCGACTAGCATGAGTGCGGTTTCTAGCTCTTTTGGAACAATGTTTTGTTCGCTTGGAATATTTGGAACATCACCAACACTTCTTACTTCATCAGGGAAATGAATCGTTTCCATCACTAAAGCATTTTGATAAACACGGACAATCGCCAGTTGCTCTTTTGAACGGATAATAATTTTGGCCACACCTATTTTGCCGGATTGCTCTAATGTTTGACGTAAGAGGGCATAAGCCTTTCCGCCAGTCGTATCAGGAGATAAAAAATAAGTGCGTTCAAAATAAATAGGATCAATTTCAGTTAATTTTACAAAATCAATGATTTCAACGGCCTTATCTTCATTTTCCTTACGCAAGTTCTCTAATTCTTCTTGATCTAATACGACAAACTTATTTTTTGTATATTCATAAGCCTTGACAATATCCTCATCTTTTACTTCTTGGTTACAGCCTTCACAAACTTTTTTATAGCTAATGGGTGTATGACATTCTTTATGGAGTTGGCGCAATTTAATGTCTTTATTTTCTGTTGCGGCATGAAGTTTTACCGGTATATTGACAAGACCAAATGAGATACTGCCTTTCCAAACTGTGTGCATTTGTATCACCTCGTTTTTCTTACTATGATATATTTTGCTTATTTTTATGTATCTTAAAGTGAAATCGTCAAAAACTGAAGGTAAAAAGCAAAGTAGGTATTCAAATGAAACCAATGCTATTAACGGAAGTGCTCGAAACGCCTATTGGTGAGGATTGGATGTACGAAACAAAATATGATGGATTTAGGTGTATGTTAGTCTGGGACGAACAGCCGATGTTAATAAGCAGAAATGGCAATAACTTAAATCACTTGTTTCCAGAGATACTTGATTTTTGTAAGAGCTTATTTACTAAAATTAAAAAGTTTTTACCGTTAACGTTTGACGGTGAGTTAGTTTATTTAACAAATAACTTCAAAAGTGATTTTTCGCACGTTCAAAAAAGAGGTAGGATGCAAAACAAAGAAGTTATTGCTACTCATGCAAAAGACTTTCCTTGTCATTATATTGCGTTCGATTTACTGAGCTATAAAGGGGAATCGCTGACAAATAAATATTTAAAAACACGCAAGCAGCAACTTTCTAAGCTTTTTACGACTTTAAAGTTCCCTGTGACTGTAGACTATGAGGATCAATGTCCTTTGCAAGTGATTAGTTGTGTGGGACATAGTGAGCCTCTTTGGCAGGCTATTAAGGTTTACAATGGAGAGGGAATGGTTGCAAAGAAGATAACAAGTAAATGGATTGGAGATACACGCTCGACACATTGGTTGAAAATAAAGAATTGGAGATATGTAACGGTCATAGTCACGAAATATGATCATGGAAATGGTTATTTTCATGGCAGTATTTATCAACAGGGGGAGCTAGTTGAAGTAGTTATTTTTAAACATGGAATGTCAGAGGAAGAGCGTAAAACACTCATTGCTTTTTTTCAAGCAAATGGACAGAGGAATAATGAAACATGGGAACTGGGGCCATCTATTTGTCTTGATATAGCCTGTATTGATTTCGATGGAAGCAAATGTCGAGAACCACGATTCCATGCATTTCGACTGGAAATGTTGCCAGAGGACTGTCATTGGCAGCATATGCAGCGTCAACTTTTCCCTATTCCAGATACAGTTCAGGTTACGCATCCCGATAAGCCTGTTTGGCCAGAAATTGGTATTACGAAGGATGGTTATTTGCACTATTTGCAAATGATTTCTCCGTATGTATTACCTTTTCTACGTAATCGCCCACTTACATTAATTCGTTTTCCGCATGGGGTACCTGGTGAAAGCTTTTATCAAAAAAGTAGCCCAGAGAAAATACCTGAGTTTATTTCAACTGGATGGATGGACGATATTCATTATCTTGTATGTAACAATCTTGAAGCATTATTGTGGCTAGGCAATCAACTTGCACTAGAGCTGCACATACCATTTCAAACGTTGCAAACAGAGTGTCCGACTGAGATTGTTTTCGATCTAGATCCTCCTTCCGTTGAGCAATTTTCACTTGCTGTTACTGGAGCCCTGGATTTAAAGGAAATTATCGATTATTTTAAGTTACAATCTTTTGCTAAAACGTCGGGAGGTAAGGGAATACAGCTATATATACCGCTACCTGAAAATGCCTTTACTTATGAAGAGGTACGAGTATTTACTGAATTTGTCTGTCGTTTTTTAAGTGAGCAAAAACCAGAATTGTATACGATCGAGCGTTTAAAGAAGAATAGACATCAAAAATTATATTTAGATTATGTGCAGCATGCAGAAGGCAAGACGATTATTGCTCCATATTCAACTCGTGGCAACGAAAAGGGCTTAGTGGCAACTCCATTACATTGGGAGGAGGTTAATGAGCATTTAACACCCGATCAATTTACGATTCCTGCTGTTTTGGATCGTATGAAAAAAGTAAGTAATCCATTTAAAAATTTCCGTCAAGTAGGGGAAAGTCAGGATTTTAAATCAGCTTTAAAGCGTTTAAAAGAGCAATGATGTGCGTCCTAAGTGTAGTAAAGAAGAGAATGGAGGGCATAGATTAAAACAAAAAAGCATCGGCTTCAGTGTTTCGGGTGTTGGAGAAACAACAACAAACAGTATTAAAAAAACGATATAATTTACTTTTACGACAGAACTCCATTCTGACTGTTCCCGGTTATTGTCGAAAAAATGGGCTCTTGACGTAATTATATTTCCAATCTAACGATGTTAAACTAACAGTGTTAGATTTAGGAGGGGGGAGATAAATTATGTCAAAATTACAAAAAGAACCTTTAAGTAACAAGCGTATTATTCAGGCTACGTTGGATATTTTGGATTCGTATGGTGCAGCAGGATTATCTATGCGTCGTCTTGGCACTACATTGAATGTTGAGGCAGCATCCCTTTATCATCATGTGCCAAATAAAGAAGCACTTATACAACAGGTTATCGATGCTGTGAGCATTAAAGCTGTTGTTGACGAAGCGACTGTGCTGCCATGGACGCAGACGCTCCATGCTTTTGCAACTAATTTCAGAAACATATTGAAAGCACATCCGGGGGTGGTTCCATTGGTGGCCATTCACTCCGTTTCTGAAGAGACGGGCGCCAAACTGGCTATCCCATTAATTGCTGCAATGGAAGAGACGAAGGCAAATCCGGAAGAAGTTCTTTTCATCATCCAGTCGATCGCCGTCTTTGTTATTGGCCATGCACTTGCAGAGGTCGGCAATTGGCCTGAACGTCCCACAGCGCCAACGGAATACTATAATCAATGGTTCGAAGTAGGCCTTACTGCGTTGATCAATGGATTCAAACAACAGTACGACTAACAATGACAGGAGGAACGATCATGTTTTTTTATTTATTGTTATTGCAGGTGGCAACGTTGCTTTATCATCAACTTACAACATGGATTGATTTTTATCCTTTTAACGGGATCCGTCATTACTCAGCCAAAGAGCGCCGCAAAGAGGCGCTAGTGAACGGCATTATCATGATGATCCCCATTTTGCTTTCTTTAACCCGCGAGCCCGTATGGATCGGCATTAGTGGATTTGTATGGACCCTTGTTATGATTGGGGCAATTTTTAGCTGGTGGATTCCTTATTTGACAGGTGTGATGGTCTATAAAATGCCGAATAACGAGACATGGCAACAAGTATACGAAAGGATTTTTTCGAACACCATTACCATACTGCCTCGTATTAAAAATAATCCGCGTCCCAACCTGGAGCATATGATTCTCCACGCCCTTATTCTAGGGTCGGCGATTACTGCATGGACGTATGCTTTCTATATCAAGATCAGTTAAAAGTTATTATTAAAGTTCGGTTTTTATCAAAAACACCATTATTAAAAAGTACTTAAAAGAATGTCTTATACTTCGAAACGACTGCCTATTGATTCTAATAATAGTAACTGAATTTAGAGAAAATTAATAAGAAAGGTGGGATGACTCTTATGGTTTATCATGCAAAAACAGATATTATTTTAACAATAATTATATTCTTATTGTTTTGGCTATTTGGGGCTATATCACTGCTTTCGTTCACATCTTTATCAACTGTTATTATTATGTCAACGACCTTTATTGTTTCAGTAGTTTTTATTTGGTGGTACGTAAATTCTATTAAGTTTGTTTTCTGTGAAAATTATCTTTTAGTTAAAGGTGGGCCATTCAAAAGTAAGATTCCGTATCAAAGTATAACAAGGGTTTCTCCAACGACAGAGAAGTATACTGGTTATCTAATTTCATCATCTGATAAGGGTCTGGAATATTTTATAAAACAGCAGCTCACGGTAGTATAAAAATTTTACCAGAAGATAAAATGAAGTTTATTTTAGAATAAAAAAACGATGTCCTAATGCACAAATTCCGCAACATCAACAATTCGAGTAATTGGTTAAATTTGTTTTATCAGTAATCCCTTATTGATAGGGAAGGAGCAGGATATTCAATTTGTCTTGGATTTTTGAAAGAGAGGGCCAAATTACTACTCCCACTCTTTAATTTATATCAACAACTGCTTAATAATTAAGGATTTGTCAATTCCCTTAGTCGTTTTATATTTTGTTGGTAAATCTCCGGTGAACTCCAATCTTTAAAGATTTCTGGAATTGCTATCTCCTCATTTTGCTTGCTCTCTTCTGCAATAGTAATTAGTTCAGATATATAATTGATTATTTTGGAGATATCTTCTTTAGTACCTGTTGGACCGTGTCCGGGTACAGCCATGTCAATTTCTAGTTGTCCAACTTTTATTAAAATATTGCTCCATTTCACAGAATCAGACTCTTCAAAAAACGTTGGGTGACAATTCACAAATAATAAATCACCCATAAATATTACTTTCTCATCAGGAATATAAAGCATTGCATCACAAAAGGAATGGCCTCCTCCTAGCGTGAAAAGCTTTGCAATGCGTTTCGTTCCTTGTAAGGTTACTTCATTGTTAAACGTTTGGTTCGGTAATACTAATTCCAAAGTTGGTAATGATTCTTTTAATTCACTTAGAGAATTTATTTGGTATTGTATCTTGGTATCATTGGTTTGATTTAGCTGGTCCTTTAAGGATTGAATATAATCGTTTAAACCTTGAATATCATTTTTCTGTTTACTGAATCTTGAGGGATGAATGTCTCTAATTTTTGAGTATGTCATTTGGCTTGAAATAATAGTAGTATCTTTAAATGTTTGGTTGCCTCGAATATGGTCGCCATGCCAATGACTGTTAACAACCCATGTAACAGTTCGGTTTGTTGTTTTTTCAGCAATGAGCTTTAAGTCATCAGATGCTTGTTGTGTGTTAAATGTATCAAAAACGATAACTTTATCGCCTAGATCCACAAAACCTGCATTTGCTACAGCCCCGCCACCTTCTTTGGCTATTGCTGCATAAATACCTTTACCAATTTGTTCTAGCTGAAAGTGGTTACTACAAAACGCATCGTTCATTTAACTCACCTCTTATTTATTTTCCTATAATTTCTATATTCAATAATGACTAAAACAATACCTTTTAGATATTAACAAAGCTGTTCAGCATCTTAATAAAAAGATTTAAAGAACTTACAACTGTATACGTATTTTGGTCTTGCCTTTAATGAATGGTATTTTTATATGGTAAAATATGAGAAGTTTTTAAATTGAGGTTATCTGGGGAGGGAGGAATGCTTGTACTAGTTTTGAATCTTTAAAGCTCGCGGTAAGTGAATCAAGAATAAATGCAAATGTAGTTCAGTGCAATTTCGAGAAGATGGCTACATAGAGTGATAGAGTTTATAGTTGAAAGGCAGGAGATTCAGATGGAAGAAAAGCATGACATCACATTCCCAACTAAAGATGGTGTGTTCAATATGAGGGGGGGCGCAATCATTCTCCGAGATGATAAAGTGCTGATGGTTAAAAATAATCGTGACTCTTACTACTACTCAGTTGGGGGAAGAGTGAAATTACAGGAAACGTTAGAAGAAGCCATTATCCGCGAATGCTTTGAAGAAACTAAAGTGCATTTTGAAGTTGATCGTTTAGTGTTTATTCATGAAAACTTTTTTCCAGTTCAGAGTGGTCCATTTGGAGAAACGCAATTTCATGAAATATCATTCTTTTATTTAATGAAATCAAATGAAGTTGAAGTAAAGTGTGAAAGCTACACCAGTGATGGTATTGAAGAAAGTTTAGAATGGTTACCTATTTCGAATCTTCAGGATACCTTTCTATTCCCAGAGTTCTTTAAATCCGAACTTGCTTGCTTGCCTGATGAAATCAAACATATCCTAACAGTTGAAGAAAAAAGAACATAAAAGAAAACAGAGAGGATTTCTCCTCTCCTGTTTACATCACTGCAGATGCTTTAAATTTTAGAATTCTCTTTCTCTAAGTAATCCAGAATCCCCATTGCCGAAACAATTGTATCGAAGGGGATTGTTTGATAAACCGGATGATTTTCTGCGATGCCATTTTCTTGTAAGTAGTTATACAAAAGCTCCTTTAAGCGACCATCTAAAAATTGTACTTGTTCTTTAAAATCACTAGATACCGTTAAAGCTTTTCTCCCTTCAGTTAGAAATAGCGGTGTCCAGTAGCGCACTTGTCTGTAAGCTTCAGCTGGATTTTTATATGCACCGAAGTGACCGAAATACAATTCTGAAGCATTTAACTTTTCATAAAGTTGGATAGATTGCTCCATTGTATCTGGGTCATACTGATTCGGTGAAGTGGAGGGAATAATTAAATCAATTGATTCGCTCTCCATTTCTGGATAACGTACACCAGTTGTATCTCCTACAAACAATCCATTCGTAGCCGAATAAAGCATGGATACATGATGCTTTGCGTGACCTTCTGTATGATAAAACGTTAGCTGATGTTGACCTAAAGATAGTACCTCCTCATGTCCAATTTCTATAATGCGTTCAGCATCGATAGGTAATATCGGATCAAATAGACGATCGAACTCCGCCCCGTAAACACTCTTGGCACTTGCAATTAGACGACTAGGATCAACCATATGAGATACACCTCGGGGATGTACAACGAATGTTGCATTTGGACAGCTTTGTAAAAACAAGCCTGCACCTCCAGCGTGGTCTAAATGGATATGGGTAACAATTACATATTGAATATCCTCAAGATCAATATGTAACTCATCTAAACCTTCTACTATATATCGCATAGAAGGACTAGCAGAAGTCTCGATTAATGTAATTTTTTCATCGATAAGCAAATAAGAGCTTGTACGCTGTTCTCGATTTAAATCGTGTGTATCAATACAATAAAAATTTGGTGCAAGTTGTTGGACTCTCCCCATTTAAATAATCCCCCTTTGTTTCTGTTGAGTGTAAAATATTCTCTAATATGCAATTTTTATCTATAAAAAGTAGTGGTTATACTTTATAATAATAGAAAAATATACTGAATGTCCATTCATTTTTTAGGGGGATCTATTAATGGAGAAAAAAATTCGCTACGATACACAAAAAGTCCATCGTGTTAATTTAGCCATCATTTCGATTTTGGCTGTGCTAATTTGTGGACCTTTGATACTTTCAGGGGGCATTATGTTCTTATTCGTTGGACTTGCCGTAATTGCATTAGCTGTTTGTAATTATTTTTTACCTATTAATACATACGTTAAAGGCTTTATTTTTGGAATGATTCCTTCGAGCGTTGTTTTTACGTTATTTTTAGTCGATAGCTTTTCATTAACTAAACATTATATTTTAATTTGTTCGGTGGCCATTATCGCTCTTTATTTTAAGAAAGAATTATTAGTGTTTTTTGGCGTGCTAACAGACATCAGCTTCCTGATACTTTATATTGCTAATTCTAAATCATTATTAGGGCCATCCAATGATATGGTTGTTTTCATTACGCTTTTTGCGATTATGAATGGTGTTATTATTGCATTGTATTTAATCGCAAAATGGGGTAATGAACTAATTGAGCATGCTGCAATTCAGCAAAATGAAGTGAAAACGTCATTACATCAGCTAGAGAATACGTTTCAGGAAATTGAAAAAAGTAGTCAAGCATTGGATGAGCACGTCACACAATTCCAACAAACAATGCGGAGTATAACTGGAACGAGTAAACAAATTCTTTTAGCTACAGAGGATATTTCCGCAAGTATTCAGCAGGAGTCATCTAGTCTACAAATGATTCATGGCACGATGAAGGAATCTGTGTATTTTGTTACCGAAACATTTGCTATTTCTAAGGATACTGTTTCTAAATCTACTGATTTGCAGCAGGAGATTTTAGTAGGGTGGGAGAAAATGCAGGATGCGATGGTGCAGATGGGCGTGATGAATCAAGCGATGAGTTCTACAGCCGAAACTGTAAATGAGCTACAGACTAGCTTGAAAACTGTAGATAGCTTATTAAAGGGCATACAGCATATTGCAGAACAGACGAACCTACTTGCTCTTAATGCTGCAATAGAAGCGGCAAGAGCTGGGGAACATGGTAAAGGATTCGCCATCGTTGCAGATGAAGTGCGGAAATTAGCAGAAGAAAGTGCCGCTATTACGGTGAGCATTACGAATGTAACGAGAACTTTGTTCGAAAAATCAACAGAAGCATATCAATGCTCTGATGACGGAGAAAAAGCGTTACAAAAAGGTGAAATGCTTTTACAAGATGTGAGCAGCTTCTTCAATGTTTTGAAAGATTCATTTACGAAGGCCAATATTGATTTAACTAGAGGGATGAATGAGTTAAGCGGCGCCATTTCGCAGTTTGAAACAATCCAATTCCAGATTGAAAAACTAAATGATATGACCGAGCAAAATGCAACTTCTACAGGAGAGATTGTGCACTCAGTGGAGGATGAAAATAAAATGCTAGAAATGATGACGAACACAACAAGTCGTATTCAAGAATTAAGCAATACATTAAAGTTACTTGTTATGAAAAACGAAACGGAATCTTTTTAATAAACGAGAAGCCTACAGTCAATGTACTTGATTGTAGGCCATTGCGTATTAATGAAACATTGGCTTTGGTTTCCTTAACATGGAAGCATACGGCCAACTTATAGGCTCCACTCTCTTCATCGATTCTTAGTTAAGCGCACTGTAGAGAGTCAATCGTTTTTTCAGGACGATCCTCAGATTGCTCGAAATTATCAGATATTCAAATCAAATTGATTAGAATCGGTAGCGTTGTCGCGATGATTGTTTTCACAATCTATCTTATTGTTGTGGCAATTGATACATTTAGGTCTGATACTTAATTTGTTTACACAGTTTCTTCCTAGTGAATTGTTCTTCCGAATTTGAGCTGGAGCTATGAAGAAATTTGATTTATTTGGAAATCATTAATATTTCAGACGAAAGATTGATGTAAATGGTTTGTGCTTTTAATATACTATTTCATAAATAATGATGAAACAGGAGAATATTGACATGATAAAAGGTTTATATGAAGCACATTTACCAGTTAGTAATTTAGAAAACTCGATTGTATTTTATAAAAAATTAGGGTTAGAACTCGCCTATCAAAAAGGAAAAGTTGCTTTCTTTTGGATCGTTAAAGGAGAAAGCTGGTTAGGATTATGGGAGAGCGATAGTGTTCACTTAAAATACCATCCATCTATCCGACATTTGGCGTTTAAAATTGAAGAAGAAGATCTTGAGCATGTAAAAGAGTGGTTGTCTTCCATTGGCATTGAAGTTCGAACAGAATTTGGCCTTACTTCTGAACATCAACCTTTAGTACTATCAAATTATCCTCATGCACATGCTGCAATTTACTTTTCAGACCCAGATGGTAATTCATTAGAATTAATTACACCATTGAGACTAGATGATGTTGAGAGTTTTAATGAGATGTCTCTTGAAGAGTGGAGAAAACGTTATTTCGTTTAATCTTTTGCGGATTTTGGGTAGTTCTTTGGACTCCATTAGTAAATATTTTATTACAGTAAAAGAGCCTTATACCTTGAATAAAGGTAAGGCTCTTTCTTTTACTTGAAAGTATAATTTCCATTGAATCACTGTTTCGTTGTTACATTTTTCATTGCATTACTGTCATGATTATATTTAAAAGTAATTGCAAAAATGAATGCCAAAACGAGCGTATACGCCCCGAAAACCAACCAAATATTTTGCCAATTTCTTATTCCGTCAACTGTGAAATAATCAACTACTTTTCCACTAATGACAGCTCCTAAATAGGCGCCTATGCCATTGACCATTGTACTAAATAATCCTTGAGCACTACCGCGAATTCGATGATCGACTTCTTTTTCTACAAAAATGGCTCCCGAAATATTAAAGAAATCAAAGGCACAACCGTAAACAATCATTGATAACAACAATAGTAAAAATCCTCCGCCGATTGGGCTTCCATACCCAAACAAAACAAAACGTAATGTCCAACCCACCATACTGATCAGTATTACTTTTTTAATGCCATACTTACGTAAGAAAAATGGAATGGTCAGAATAAAGAATACTTCTGAAATTTGTGACACTGATAATAAAATAGCTGGGTATTTAACAGCAAAGCTATTTTTATAATCAGGGTTCAACGCAAAGTCGTGTAAAAATGGATCACCAAATGTATTGGTAATTTGAAGTGCAACACCTAATAGCATTGCAAAAATTAAAAACAAAGCCATTTTTTTGTCTTTAAAAAGAACAAAAGCATCAAGTCCCAAAAGGCTTACCAACGACTTGTCCTTTATAACATTGGAAGTTGGGCAGGGTGGAAGAGTAATTGTGTATAGTGCAAGTAACAATGAAGAGCCGCTAGCTATAAATAGCTGAATATTACTTAATTCAATTTTGGCAAGACTAATAATCCACATCGCAAGAATAAAACCAATTGTTCCATAGACACGAATAGGTGGGAAGTCCTTTACAACATCAAAGCCTTTGTTTTCCAAGCAAAAATAAGAAATTGTATTCGATAAAGCAAGTGTTGGCATATAAACGATTGAGTTAAATAGTATTACCCAAAACATCATTGTGGGATCTGAAATTTGAGCAGCTATAAATAGGGTAATCGCACCGAGGAAATGCAATATTCCGTATAACACATTTGCCTTTACCCACCGATCTGCAATAATGCCTATAAGACTTGGCATAATAATGGCTGCAAGACCGTTAGAACTATATACGATTCCAACTTGCGCGCCAGTAAAATTCAACGTATTGATCATATAAGAACCAAATGTCACAAGCCAAGATCCCCAAATAAAAAACTGTAGAAAAATCATTATTTTAAGACGTAATTTTATATTCATTTTTTCCTCCTAGAGAAGGTGATGGAGTTATTTTTTCATAAATTAACAAGGATGCTATCCTATAATGTCTGTTTTAATGAATTCATTATGCATTAATCGTTCAATTAAAATTTTTTGTCTTATTTGAGAAAATAAGAACCATAATCGCTACAATGGACTCTAAAACTGTTGACATAACTAAAGCATTTGCTCCTAATGTCAGATTCATACGAATTTTAATCGGATTGTCGTCATGGTGAAATTTGGGTTTTGGCAACATAGAAGGACATATTGAGTGAAAAAATGATGGAATAACATCTTTTGAAGTTAACTATTCTTTTATGACGCATAAGCATGCTATTAATATGTCCGTTTTTACTTCAAAATTAATAGATTTGTCAGGAATGCTTCATTTTAATATTCCTTTACAGGAATATTCCTCTTTAGGTATACTCGAGTCAACAGGATCATAAAACCTGTGCTGATGTAGATGATATTATACCGGCGACCATCATTTTACGAGGTGAGCGACATGTCAGGGAAAATTCCAGGAGTAAACATAACGACGTTGAGCGCTTTGTCTGAACCAAATCGTATGAATATCGTCGAACTCCTGCGCCAGGGTCCTCTAACCGTGGGTGAGATTGCCGACCAACTGGGATTGAGGCAGCCCCAAACTTCAAAGCATCTAAAAGTTCTTAGCGACAATGGGATTGTGGAAGTGCAGGCTGAAGCTAACCGTCGAATCTACAAGCTCCGACCCGAGCCATTCCAAGCGCTGGATTCTTGGATACAGTCCTTCCAGAGTGTAATGCAAGAAAGATTCGATAATTTAGATGAGTATTTGAAGGAATTGCAGAAAAAAGAAAAATTATAAAACCATTTCATCATCAAGGAGGAATTACGATGTCAAATAATTCAATGGTATCAAGAGTAGAAAACGATCGCGTACTTATACTGGAGCGCGTTTTCGATGCTCCACGAGATTTATTATTCAAGATGTTTAAAGAGCCAGAGCATTTGAAACGTTGGTGGGGGCCGAGAGGATGGGAAATCCCAGTCTGCACCGTTGATTTCCGTCCGGGAGGCGTTTGGCACTACTGTATGAAGTGCGTCGATGAAAACCTAGGTGACTTTTTTGGTATGGAAGCGTGGGGAAAAGGGATTTATAAGGAGATTATAGAGCCTGAGAAAATCAGCTATACCGATTACTTTTCGGATGCTGAGGGCAATTTGAATGATTCCATGCCGTCGACGGAGAATACATTGGAATTCGTTGATTTAGATGGAAAGACTAAGCTGATAAATCGTGCAGAATATGTATCTGCGGAGGCACTTCAGACTGTTATGGATATGGGCATGCTACAAGGAATCACAGAAACTTGGGACCGTTTGAATGAGCATGTGCAGTCGCTAAAGTAATAGTAAAGCTTTTTTAGATAAGTAAAATTTAAGAACATCTTTAAGGGAGTGTAAAAATCAATGATTAATAAAGTCGGTCAAATCATGTTGTATGTTAATAACCAGGATGAAGCAAAAGAGTTTTGGACAGAAAAAGTAGGGTTTAGTGTAATTTCAGAGGAAGATAACGGTCAAGGAATGAAATGGATTGAAATTGCTCCAACTAAAGAAGCGGAAACAAAAATTATTCTCCATAATAAGGAATTAATTGCTAAAATGCAACCTGAAATGAATCTTGGTACACCTTCTTTGATGTTTTTCTCGGAAGATATCGACAAATTATATAATGATTTATTAAACAAAAACATTATCGTCGGAGAAATTGTAAATATGCCTTCAGGTAGGGTATTTAATTTTGCAGATAATGAAAATAATTACTATGCAATAATGGAAACAAAATAAACTTTAATTAATTTCAGAGTGCGATACTTGAATAAAAGTATCGCATTTTACTATGTTGGCCGATATATTGAGAACGGATCAATTGAAGCATTTTGAGGCACATTGAAATGTGAGAAGTATTATTCATTTAAGTACGATTCATATGGAAATTGACAGGGAGCTGACTTAATTCATTTTCAAAGGTCTCGTATGGTATTGATTTCCACCGCCATTTTTAGCCGCTTCCCAGCTCGTTTAAAGTACTTCGAAACTTTCTTAGCATGCGTTTGAGGTTTAAATCATGAACACGAAGCAAAGAAATCAGGAAGCGTCGAACAAAGTTGATAAATCAACAGGATCACATTTTTTATTTAGATTGCCGTGGATGTCCAAAACGAAAGTATATGATCCTACTGAAAAATGACAAAGGTAGGTTGCAAGATTTATAGGTAACTACGAAGCCGGGAAAGAGCTTGAACAGATTAGTAAATTGTGCAGGTGGGCTAGGTGAATTTTTGAAAGAATATGTGCAATAAAAAAGATGGGATTTCCCATTTAGGTATACTACTTATCTAGCTTGTCGGATATATTCCTTAGAATTTCGTTTTGTTCCTCCCGCAAGCTGTTTTGTTTCTCTTGCAAGTTAATGAATTTAATCATAAACCAAATTACAAATAGAAAAAATAATATTACAAACATTATTCTAATAAAACCCTTTTTTGAGTGATTATACCATAAATGTAAAGTACTTAAGAAAGAGGAAGAATGACGTTCATGTCAGAAAGATATTTTAACAGGAGTCGTTACATAAAAAATTTGTTGCAAATAGTATAGAATTTAGTTACTGAACAATCTGAGTATATGGAACAGCAAGAGTAGAGATAAAAAAGATTGTCATAGACAGCCTGTTAATTAAATTTATCTGGTTTCTACATTTTTTATTAGATTCTTTAGCAAATGGGATTAATACAATTCCTGTAATAAACAAAAAGTTACCTGTCCATCTTATCCATAGATAATACGGATGGTCCTGTAAAAATGTACTATTAAATATTTTTTGATATACCATCCATTTTGTAAGTAGTCCTATTTAACTTGAGTCCTTAAATGCTACAGCAAACTAATGAACAATATGAGGGGAAAACGTAAGAATAGACATAGAAACAGGAAATAGACATAATCGTCTATTCCTGTTCCGTAGCTTTTAATTTTGCTTTATGTTTAGCTTTTGGAATCGAGTGATACTGCTCGTATTGACACATTCTACATGAACAATGAACTTTACCTTTGCTCAATTTGCCTCGTACAGGTATGTACTTAGTTTTCTGGCGATGAAAAAACATGTTACGGCACTCCCTACAAACTTGGTAGGGGACAGCTTCTACATTACGAAATGTGAAGTTATTGTTACGAAATTATATTACATATAATTTTAATTATCCTTGTATAATGTAATTTGATTTATTTGCTTACGTTCCTACTATTAAATACTCCTGTCTGGATAGTTTATTTTATAGTTTTTGATTTACCTTTTTTTACTGTGGTACAATTAATAAAAAACTCCCCGTACTTCTGTTTGTACTTCAATTTGTACCACAGGTAAAAACATTTAAATACACCTCATTATAAAGGTATAAAAATTTCTTTTTAGCGAAACCTTCATATTATGCACATCAAAAAATTAAAACATTAGGATGCAAACTAAGGTCATAAGAATTACTTATTGAAAAAGATAATATTAATGTAATTTACTTATGAATATAAATGCGCTATCATGGGTATTGGAGAAAAGATGCTTTAAAAATTTATATAGGCCTTTTCAAAAAGATATTTAGGGGGATCCGCAAATGGCACAAGGTAATTTACACAACAGCCGCGCATCATTCGAAGTTAATGGTAAAACTTATAATTACTATAACTTAGCTGCGATTGAAAAAGCTGGCGTTGCAAAAGTTTCAAACCTTCCTTACTCAATCAAAGTATTATTAGAATCAGTTTTACGTCAATATGATGCATATGTTATCAAAGAAGAGCACGTAAACGAATTAGCAAAATGGGGTAACGGTGCAGATCCAGAAGCTGAAGTACCATTCAAACCTTCTCGCGTAGTATTACAAGACTTTACTGGTGTACCAGTAGTAGTTGACCTTGCTTCTCTACGTTCTGCTATGAAAGAAATGGGCGGCGACCCAAGCAAAATCAACCCTGCTATTCCAGTTGACCTTGTAATTGACCACTCAGTACAAGTTGACAAATACGGTAATGCATCTGCACTAGCAGCAAACATGGACCTTGAATTCGAACGTAACGCTGAGCGTTATAACTTCTTAAAATGGGCTCAAACTGCTTACAATAACTTCCGTGCTGTACCACCAGCAACTGGTATCGTTCACCAAGTAAACTTAGAGTATTTAGCTCCAGTTGTACACGTAAACGAAAATGCTGACGGTACATTCGAAACTTTCCCAGATTCAGTAGTAGGTACTGACTCACATACAACAATGATCAACGGTATCGGCGTTCTTGGATGGGGCGTTGGTGGTATCGAAGCTGAAGCAGGTATGCTTGGTCAACCTTCATACTTCCCAATCCCAGAAGTTATTGGTGTTAAATTAGTTGGCGATCTTCCAAACGGAACTACTGCTACTGACTTAGCATTAAAAGTAACACAAGTATTACGTCAACGTGGCGTAGTTGGTAAATTCGTTGAGTTCTTCGGACCTGGCGTAACTAAATTACCACTAGCTGACCGTGCGACAATCTCTAACATGGCTCCTGAATATGGTGCTACATGTGGTTTCTTCGCAATTGACGAAGAATCATTAAACTACATGCGTTTAACTGGTCGTGACGAAGAGCACATCGCGGTTGTAGAATCTTACTTAAAGTCTAACCACATGTTCTTCGATCCATCATTAGAGCCAGTTTACACTGACGTATTAGAAGTAAACTTAGCTGAAATTGAACCAAACCTTTCTGGTCCAAAACGTCCACAAGACTTAATTCCACTATCTCAAATGCGTACTCGTTACAAAGAAGTAGTAGTGGCACCACAAGGTACACAAGGTTTCGGTTTAACTGAAGATGAATTCGCAAAAACTTCTGTAGCTAAATTTGCTGAAGGTGATGTAGAAATCCCAACAGGTGCTGTAGCAATCGCTGCAATCACTTCTTGTACAAATACATCTAACCCATACGTATTAATTGCTGCGGGCTTAGTGGCGAAAAAAGCTGTAGAAAAAGGTCTAACTGTGCCTAAATGGGTAAAAACTTCTTTAGCACCAGGTTCTAAAGTAGTAACTGGTTACCTAGAAGATTCAGGTTTACAAACTTACCTTGACGAAATCGGTTTCAACACAGTAGGTTACGGTTGTACAACATGTATCGGTAACTCAGGTCCATTACTTCCTGAAATCGAAGACGCTATCAAAGATAACGACTTATTCGTAACATCAGTTCTTTCTGGTAACCGTAACTTCGAAGGTCGCGTACACCCACTTGTAAAAGCTAACTACTTAGCTTCACCACCACTTGTAGTTGCTTATGCACTTGCTGGTACTGTGGATGTCGACCTACAAAAAGATTCATTCGGTAAAGATAAAGATGGCAACGAAGTATTCTTCGCTGATATCTGGCCTTCAACTGAAGAAGTTAACGCTGTATTAGGTACTGTAGTTAACCGTGAATTATTCCAAAAAGAATACGAAACTGTATTCACAGCGAACGAAAAATGGAATGCAATTGAAACATCAACTGAGTCTCTATACACATTTGATGACAAATCAACTTACATCCAAAACCCACCATTCTTCCAAGGTCTTGCAAAAGAACCAGAAGCTATTAAAGGCTTAGATGGTTTACGCATTATGGCGAAGTTCGGTGACTCAATTACAACTGACCATATTTCACCAGCTGGTGCAATCGGTAAAGAAACACCTGCAGGTAAATATTTAATCGAAAACGGTGTTGCAATCCGTGACTTCAACTCATACGGTTCTCGTCGTGGTAACCACGAAGTTATGATGCGTGGTACATTTGCAAACATCCGTATCCGTAACCAAGTTGCTCCTGGTACAGAAGGTGGTTTCACTACTTACTGGCCAACAGGTGAAGTAGAGTACATCTATGACGCATGTATGAAATACCAAGAGCAAGGTACTGGCTTAGTAGTACTTGCTGGTAACGACTACGGTATGGGTTCTTCTCGTGACTGGGCTGCGAAAGGTACATTCCTACTTGGCGTGAAAACTGTTATCGCACAATCTTACGAGCGTATCCACCGTTCTAACTTAGTAATGATGGGTGTTCTTCCACTTCAATTCATGCCAGGTGAATCTGCTGAAACTTTAGGCTTAACTGGTAAAGAAGAAATCTCTGTTAACATTACTGACAACGTAAAACCACGTGAAATCTTAACAGTTACTGCTAAATCTGAAGACGGTTCAGTTAAAACTTTCCAAGCTTTAGCTCGTTTCGACTCAGAAGTAGAAGTAGACTACTACCGTCACGGTGGTATCCTACAAATGGTTCTTCGCGCGAAAGCTGCTCAGTAATCATTTAAATAAAAAACCGATCTCTTAGGAGATCGGTTTTTTTTCGTGCGCCCAGCGCGTATAGTTCTTGTGGGCATAGACAAGCTATTCACGGAAAGAAACGAAATAGTGATGTTGAATTAAAAATTCTAGCACGTTCGAATATGATACAAGTATTAAAGCGAGTGGAAGCGAATAAAGGAAGCCGTGGAGTAGATATGATACCCGTACAAAGCTTACGTCAGCATATCATCAAAAACTGGGAATCCATTAAAGCGCAAATTGGTAGGATACTAGTATTAGGCAATTAGATGATAATCTAAAACGCATCCTAGGATGCGTTTTAAATTTGACATTAACCAATTAAATAAAAGAGTGACACCATATTGCAAAGGTATATTAAAGTTACATTATATTACGAATATAAAGAATATTTTAAAAATTAATTTACATTTATAACAATTATGATAAAATTAAAATAAATTACAGTTATACAGTAATTATTCCTCTATTAAAAGAAAGGAATTAAGTTATGGAAGAAATTTTTCAAAAAATAAAACAATTAAGATTTGAACATGGTATGACTTTAAAGGAATTAAGTGAAAAAACAGATTTATCTGTTAGTTTCTTATCCCAAATTGAGAGAGGAACATCATCACTAGCTATCACATCATTAAAAAAGATTGCTGACGCGTTTGGAGTGAAGATGATTCATTTCTTCGAAGAGACGGAAAATCTAAATTACGCAGTGAAAAAGCAAAATCAAAAACCTTTTAAAATAGAAAGTTCTGATTCTACTTATGTTAGGTTAAGTAATAATTTTACAGATAGAAAAATAGAGCCATTACTCGTAACAATAAAGCCTCACCAAAAGGAAAATGAACCATATAAACATCCAGGTGAAGAGTTTTATTACGTTCTAAAAGGGGCTGTATTATTCACTGTTGACCAGACGGAATATTATTTACGTGAAGGAGAATCAATACATTTCCCTTCAAGTCTTCCTCATATATTGGAAAATCCTTTAAATCAGGAAACTATATTACTTTCCGTAATCACGCCAGTTATTTTTAACTAAACAAATAAATTTCATAAAAGGAAGATTGCGAGCATGTTCCTCAAGCTAAATTACGTGCTTAGCATGTTAAATTTTCTGAATTATAAATCTATTTATTTCTGTAGTATATCTATTCTTGCAATTATTTTTAACAATACTTTTGAAAGAGGTGAAACTGATGACATTACTGAGAGTGGAGGATTTGACGATTAAATTCAAGTCACGCCAAGGTGTTGTCAAAGCAGTAGATAATTTAAACTTTGAACTAGCCCAAGGAAGTTCATTAGGAATCGTTGGTGAAAGTGGTAGCGGTAAAAGTGTTACCTCCCTTACTATAATGGGACTTTTACAAAATGCTAATACTGAAATCACTGGAAATATTGATTTTGATGGTTTAGATTTGTTAAAACTTTCACCTTATGAAATGCGGAAAATTAGAGGGAATTCTATATCAATGATATTTCAAGAGCCGATGACCTCCCTTAATCCTTTACATACTTGTGGTAAGCAAATTATGGAACCAATCTTGATTCACCAAAAAGATGTAAGTAAACAAGAGGCAAAAAATCATGCAATTGAATTACTAAGAATGGTAGGAATCCCTTCTCCTGAGCAGCGATTTCATGAATATCCACATCAAATGTCTGGTGGTATGCGACAAAGAATTATGATTGCCATCGCTTTAGCTTGTAATACCAAACTATTAATTGCCGATGAGCCTACTACTGCATTAGATGTTACTATTCAAGCGCAAATTTTAGATTTAATGAACAGTCTGAAGAAAAAGAGAAATATGAGTATTATTATGATCACCCATGATTTGGGTGTCGTAAAAGAAATGTGTGAGAAAGTAGTAGTCATGTACACTGGCCAAATCGTTGAAAAAAGTCCAACTGAGTTAGTATTTGCTGATCCTCTTCATCCGTATACAAGAGGATTGCTTAATGCCATACCTAAAATCTCTAGTAAAGTGGAAAGACTTGAAGCGATAGAAGGCACTGTCCCTGACGCTTTGAATATGCCAAGTGGTTGCAGTTTTCATCCTCGTTGTAAATATGCAACAGAGAAATGCAAATTGGAAGCTCCACCATTATTTCAACTAGAAGATGGTCGTGAAGTAAAATGTTTTATTTATGATGGATCTGAAAAGGGTGATGGTGCAAATGATGCAAAATAATTCCAATAGCATAGCTGCGGTATCAAACCACAATGGCTCAGAAAATATTTTAGAGGTTTCACACTTAAAAAAGACCTTTCATATTAAAAGCCCAGATGGAAAAAAAGGCTTACTTAGAGCAGTGGATGATGTTTCTTTTACGATAAGAAAGGGTGAAACATTTAGTCTTGTCGGTGAAAGTGGATGTGGTAAAAGTACACTAGGTAGGACCTTACTTGGTCTATATACACCTGATCAGGGATCTGAAATTTTATTTAATGGCGAGGATATTACAAATTTCTCAAAATCAAAACGGAAAAATTTCGCCAAAAAGGCACAACTGATTTTTCAAGATCCATCTGCTTGCTTAAATCCACGTAGAACCATTAAGCAAATTTTATTAGAACCATTCAAAATTCATAAAATACAAAATGGCGAAGCAAAAATTAAAGAACTAATGGATATGGTTGGTCTAGCTAGTCGTTTCCTCGATAGATTTCCTCATGAAATGTCAGGAGGTCAGAAACAAAGGGTTGGAATTGCTAGAGCATTGGCACTAGATCCAGAACTTATAGTGTGTGACGAACCTGTCTCAGCTTTAGATGTGTCAATTCAAGCACAGGTAATTAACTTACTAGAGGACTTACAGAAACAATTGAACCTTACTTATCTATTTATCTCGCATGATCTCAGCGTTGTACACCATATTAGTGACCGAGTCGCAGTTATGTATTTAGGTAAAATTGTTGAATTAACTACTCGTGATGAACTATATGAAAAAACGCAACATCCTTACACAAAGTCGCTCCTCTCCTCTGTTCCAGATATTAGCGATGAACATCGAGAGAAGATTATTCTTACAGGGGATGTTCCAAGTCCATCTAATCCGCCTGCCGGATGTCGGTTCCATACAAGATGCCCTGTAGCAATGGATATTTGTAAAACACAGGAGCCTGACTTTATTCAAACAGGTAGTAAGCACTTTGCAGCATGTCATTTGCATACAAAGTAATACTATATAATTTTTTAATAAAAGGAGAACTTAGATATGAAAAAAATTTCTTTACTGTCTATCCTATTGGTATTAGTTCTATCACTTTTCGCCTGTAGCAAAGATGAAGAAAAAACCAATGAATCTGGAGGCACATCTAAGACGGATACAATCGTTATTGGGGTTGCTTCTGACTGGAAAACATTAGATCCAGCCCGTGCTTATGAAGTGTTTGGGAATTTCTATTTCTATGCAACATATGAGAATTTATACACGTTGGAAGGGTCAGAACTTACACCAAAGCCAGGCCTTGCAAAAGAATATACAGTAGACGAATCTGGACTTGTTTATACATTTAAGCTAGAGGAGGGTCGTAAATTTTCGAGTGGTAATGCTGTAACTGCAGAGGATGTTGTATTTAGTTTTAATCGTACAATAAATTTAAAAGACAATGCTTCTGCTCTTGCAGAAGGAGTTGTCAACGTGGAAGCGCCAGATGACAAGACTGTTGTCGTCAATCTTAAGGAAAAGGATGCATCATTTCTTTCAAAACTTACAAGTAATACCTTTGCAGTTGTAGATAGCAAAGTTGTGAAGGGACAAGGTGGTTCAGATGCAAAAGATGCAAGTACAACTGATGCAGCAACTACTTACCTTGATGGGACATCAGCAGGCAGTGGTCCATATGTATTGAAGAAGTGGACTCCAAATACAGAGATGGTTCTTGAAAAGAATCCGTATTATACGGGTACTGTGAATGCGAGTAAGATTATCATCAAAGAAATTCCGGATCCAAATACTCAAATTCAAGCACTTGAAAAAGGTGAAATTGACGTAGCATTAAGCGTTGGACCTGACCAAGTGAAAAACATCAAAGAGGGTGGGAATTCGAAGGTTGTATCTTCACCAACTTCAACAATTTCTTTCTTACTAATGAATAATAGTCCTGAAATAGGAAAAGAAATGGCGAATCCACTTGTTCAGCAAGCTGTTCGTTACGCACTTGACTATAAAGGCTTCCAGCTATTAGCGGGCGATGGCGCATTATTACCAATGTCATTTGTTCAAGATGGTTTTGTTGGTGCAAAATCTAGACCAGATAATTATCAAAACTTAGAAAAGGCAAAGGATTTGATGAAACAGGCAGGGTATGAAAAGGGCTTTACCGTACCTCTAACAGCTGCTAATTACGATTCACAAGGACTTTCATGGGTAACAATTGCTGAAAAAGTAAAAGAAGATCTTGCAAAAATTAATATTAATGTGGAAATTCAAACTGGAGATGTTGGGGTTGTTATCGAAGACTATCGGAATGGGAAAACGCCATTTCTAGTTATGCACTGGTCACCTGACTACTATGATTTAAACAACCAATTAGCATTTATTCCAGGTGATATTGTAGGAAAACGTGCGAACTGGGAACCTTCAGCTAATGCAGAGTTAGTAAGTTTAGCTGAACAAGCGAAAGTGGAAATTAATGATACAAAACGTGCGGAAATTTCCGAGAAAATGCAGGAAATAATGGCTGAGAATAGTCCATATGCATTCTTAGTACAGCACCCTAAATCATTTGCTGTAGGTGCTAACCTTGAAGGTGTTACGTATAACGACCTTTATAAATTACGATTAAATGAATTAAAGCTTTCAAAATAATTGTCTATGATTAAGCGGCTACTTGTATGTAGGTAACTATATACAGTAGCTATTTATTGAGATTTACTAGGAAGTTGTATTTTAGTTGGGAGTGTGATCCGATTTGCTTAGATTTATTGCTAGGCGTCTATTGTTTCTGCTTTTCTTATTATTTGGTGTGGCACTTTTCGTTTTTATTCTTTCGCATTTAGTGCCAAGTGATCCGGTTGCTGCCAATTTGAGCCAAAGTGCATTGAATAATCCTGAAATTGTTGCTGCTTTTAAAGAGAAGTGGGGACTAGATCAGTCGCTTTTTAGTCAATTACTTCTGTACTTCCAACACTTATTGACTGGTGATTTGGGTACATCAATACGAACAGGTAGACCTGTGTTTGATGATTTAATGCAGTTCTTCCCAGCAACATTGGAATTATCGATAGTAGCGATGGTGATTGCCTTAGTATTAGGTATTCTATTTGGAACAATCTCTGCCATTTTCAGAAATAAGGCTATTGATCATATCATCCGTACTGTTTCTATTAGTGGGGTATCCATACCAAGCTTTTGGTTTGCTTTAATCATGCTCAATATTTTTTCTTCAGTTTTAGGCATTACGCCTGGACCTGGCCGAATTGATGCACGAGCAACAACTCCTGAAGGGGGAACAGGATTACTTTTACTAGATTCACTTATTAGTGGGGATTTTCAATTATTCGGTGATGTGGCTATGCACTTGATTCTGCCAGGAACGGTGTTAGGATTCTTTACTATGGGATTAATTGCTCGTCAAACAAGATCTAATTTGCTTGAAGTGTTGTCAATGGATTACATACGTACAGCTCGTTCTAAAGGTCTTAAGGAATCTGCGATTATCGTTAAACATGCGATTTCAAATGCAATGATACCGGTCATTACAGTAGCTGGAATAGGATTTTGTAATTTACTGGGTGGAATGGTGCTAGTTGAGAATATTTTTGCTTGGCCAGGAATTGGACAATATGCCTACCTATCTGCTGTTTCACTCGATTTCCCAGCTATATGCGGCGTCTCATTATTAATTGCTTTTATTTATGTTGTTATTAATCTACTAATTGATATCCTTTATGGGATTATTGATCCGAGGGTGAGGTATAAATAATGAGAAAATTTAGCTCTTTTATCACTCAAAAAGGATTTCTTTTTAAACTGGGACTATTCATTTGTGCATTTTGGATTATTGTTGTCATTTTTGCACCATTAATCGCTACACATAGTACAACTGTACAAGATTTATCCATTCGATACCAGCCACCGAGCTTTTCACATTTCTTTGGAACTGATGAGTTGGGGCGTGATGTATTCTCACGTGTTATGTATGGTTCAAGAATTTCTTTATCAGCAGGTATTATTACCGTGATAATTGCCTTTTCTTTTGGTATTTTCTATGGGGGAATAGCAGGATATAAAGGCGGGAAAGTAGACGAAATAATGATGCGTTTCTCAGAGCTTATTATGGCATTTCCACCACTTATTTTAGCGATGGTAATTGCAGCAGCACTTGGTCCAAGTATCATAAACTCAGTAATTGCAATGGCCATTATATGGTGGCCAAATTATGCAAGATTAATGCGTTCAATGGTTATCTCCTTAAAAGAAAGTGAGTATGTTACTGCTTCTCGTGTGATGGGTGCTTCACATATTCGAATTCTATTTTTAGAGATTTTACCGAATAGCTTTGGTCCATTATTGGTTATGGCAACACTTGATCTAGGGAATGCAATTTTGATGTTTTCTGGATTAAGCTTCCTTGGACTAGGAACACAGCCGCCTACACCTGAGTGGGGTTCAATGGTATCAGATGGGGCAAAAGTTATTCAAAATTGGTGGGTATCCACATTCCCAGGGTTAGCTATTTTCTCAATATCTATAGGTGCTAACTTCGTAGGAGATGGTCTACGAGATTTCCTGGATCCAAAACTCCAAAAAGAATAGGTGGTAAAATAGAATGGAAAAAATTAATATTAATCAAGTCGAGCCCATTGGCATGCCAATTTATGAAATGAAGAAACTTTTTACAAAACAGGGAAATTTTCAAGAAGTGAGCATGAGTGTTATTTCTCTAACACCTGGCGAACGAATTCCTACTGTAGGCATGAGCTGTCATGATGAAGATGAGTATTCTTATATTTTCAGTGGAGAAATAGAAACATACAGTAATGGTGAATACAGTGTGGAAAAGGCTGGAGATGCAACACTAATCCCTGCAGGCGAAGAGCACTGGTGCGTTAATAATAGCAGTGAACCATGTATGCTCGTTTGCTTTATGGTGAAAAAAGCTGAATAATAATTTGTGCTTTCTTATTCAAAATTGGTCCAATAAGATATGCAACAAATTTCTCGAATTTTAATACATGTGATTTAAAAATTTTTTTAAAAAGAGCGCTATTGATACAAAATTTTAGCAAGTGATATTTTAAATCGTTTAAGAAAAAATTGTAAATATGTGTTTCATAATAAACTCAACTAATTAGATTAGTTGAGTTTTATGTGTGCGCACGATATACGTATGAACTATAGGGTGCAAGTCGGGAGTTAATCACACTCTCCCACTCGATTATAAGAGCAGTCGAAATAGAAAGACTCAAAATGATAAGAAAAATCGTCAAAGACGGATAAATCTCGCCGTAATGACGGATAGGAGTCGTGGAGCGGTGGAAAGAAAAGCGAAACCGACGGATAAAAGTCTCAAAGTGATGGATAGCCCCACCAGAATAGTCAAAGTAACGGATAGCCCAACCAAAATGACGGATAGATTCCGTCAGAGTGAAGAGATAGAATTGTCAAAGTGCAAATGATTATTCCAGCGTGGCAATACTCGAATCATAGGTTGAGATTATGCTATAATGTGAAAAAAAAAGGCTGTTTTCAAAAAAATTGTTGCTGTTAAACTAAAAGGCAGATTTAATCTACAAAACGTGTAGATTGAATCTACCTTTTAGTTTGATTCAATTATCTCGTTCTCTTTTTCCATTGTAATATCGGATAACTCCCAAAAACAAAATTATACTCATAGGTATAGACCCGTATGAGTATGGCCGTTCAAATAGAGCAACAAACAAATTAATTACAACTATAATCGCAACGCACAACCAAATACTTATCGTTTTTTTTCTGTTAGACTGCACTAGACTCATCCCCCTCTAAAATAAAAGTATCCTCCGCATTTTTATTGAAAAATTTAGAAATTTCATAACTGAGTATGAGGTTTTTATAAAAAAGTTTGATCAATTAAATGAGCATTATCCAATTTAAGCACCCAGTTTATTGCATAACGGGTAAAACAACATTTCCTTCATAAGAACTACTATCTTTTATTGTTGAAAGATGCTTAATTGAGCACGATTCCTGTGCCACCCGAACAGACGAGGGTCTGTCAAAAAGAGCAATTAACTATATTATACATTTTGGATGGTAATGTCTTTAAAGTTGAGAATTATATCGTAGTTTAAAATAATATGCTTCTTAAAGTAAACTGCTCCGTTAATTGAAGAGCAACAATCTTTACGAAATCAGCCAGAAAAAAGACCTCAAAATATAGAAATCATTATTTTTTAAAATCTTTACTCTTCTACAATTCCCAACTGTTTGTAATAGTTCTCTACAATAGGATGAATATCTGGGTTTGAATCATAGTAGGTATTATCAATTTCACTTAGTGTAAATTTAAATTTTCTTTTACTATCAAAATGGATGATCACTTTATCTATATTTTCAATTTTTGCATCCTTATAAAAGGCTTCTAATGATTGCGTTTTACCATTTGTACAAGCAGAAACCAAAAACAGACTTACCAATAAAAATAGAAACAAAAATAGGAGTTCCCATTTAATGCAGGCGGTAGCTTTCTCAAATGCCATTGCCTCGATAATGGTAGTAATGTACCATATAACTCTTAGTGATGGATAGCTCGGCTGAAGTGGTGGATAGAACCTCTGAAATCGTGGATAGAACCGTCAAAATGGTGGATAGAACCTCTGAAATCGTGGATAGAACCGTCAAAATGATGGATAGAACTTCCGAAATGGTGGATAGAATCGTCAGAATGATAGATAGAACTTCCGAAATGGTGGATAGAATCGTCAAAGTTGCGGATAGGACCTCCAAAATGATGGATAGCCCCGTCAAAGTTACAATTCTAACCACCGAATCGATAAATAATGTCATCGAAGCGACAGTTAGAATCGTAATTGTTAAATAGGTTTATACGCTAAATTTGTTCTTCATACTATAAAACTGTAAACAAATTGCGAATAACATAGAGAATATCGCAAAATAAATCAAGGTTATTGTTCCAATCTGCAAGGACAGTACAATCCCACCTAAGCTTGCACCTATTGCGCTGCCTAAATAATTAACAGAACTGTTTAATGCCACTGCCGAACTCCCGTTATTCGGCTGATATGATAGTAAAATATGTTGTTGAGGTGCTTGACATGCCCAACCCATTGCTCCCCAGACAAAGAACGGTAAGTACTTTAATATCGGTAAGTTAAGCATTAATGGTATACAGATAATGGATAAAGTTAAAGTGATTAAAATGATTGAAACTAAAGTTTTTGGTTTCCCGAAATAGTCGATCAAGTAACCGATCATTAAACTTCCAAACAAGCCACCGAGTCCCCATGCCCAAAGATACATCGTTAAATTGCTGGAGCTTGCCATTTCTTCTAATAGGGGAGATAGATATGTGTACAATCCTAGGCTAGCAACACTGGCGAAAAATGTTATCCATACAGTTATAGTTACTCTTTTATCTAAGAACATTTTTAATCGTTCGTTTAGTGCAGGGGGAGGTGTTGCTGGGAAATTGGGAAGAAATATATACATACATAATACAGAAATAACACCGATTATAACTAATAGCCAAAGCGTTAATTTCCAATCAAATGAGTTGGATATATATATACCTAAAGGAACCCCAAGTACTGTTCCCATACTCATTCCTCCAATAGTCAATCCTAGAGCTCGCCCTCTCCTCTCACTAGAAACAAACTTTGAAGAGGCCGCAACAGCTAATGGAGAAAATAAACCAGCCCCTGTACCTGCAATCGCTCTCGATAAAAGAAGAATAGAAAAGGTCGGCGCTAAAGCTGTAATGCTATTCGCTATTGTGAAGATAAGCATTGATCCTATTAAGATTTTTTTTATTGGTTTTCCAGCAAGTAAAGAAGAAAATAACGGCGCTGAGATAGCGTAAAATAATGTAAAAATGCTCACTGCCTGGCCAACTTGTGATGTGCTTTTTTGATATGTATCGCTAATTCCTGGGAGAAGCCCTGCAATCACATAGGCATCAAAGCCTAGGGCAAACATACCGAATGATAATAATAAAACGTTTTTCATATAATGAACCTCCATAAAAATAAAGATGCTTAGTATTTTGTCGATTTGATAGATGACCTATAACGTTATGTTATAATCGAAGCATCTTCTATATTAAATAGATTACTAAAAAACCTTGAATATGGAACAATCACTATTTTATAAGGGTATAACAAATCGTTATAAGGTATGGAGTGAAAATAATGAATGTAGAATGGTTACACAGTTTTATTGCTGCTGCCAATCAAAAAAGTTTTTCTAAAGCTGCTCAAATCACGAATCTTTCCCAACCTGCACTAAGTAAACATATAAAAAATTTAGAGAATAGTCTTGGCATCGTGCTATTTCATAGGACCTCCATTGGTATCGAATTAACTGAAGCTGGTGAACGTTTTTACACTCGCATTACACCAGTTTTGACTGAATTAACAGCTATTCGTGAAGAATTGCAGCAATTTAGTCAGAGTAATCCTATTGCAATCGGTGGTCTGCCTAGCTTAGCTACTTACTATTTGCCAAACAAAATGAATGAACTTAAGCAATTAGATCGACCAATAACGTTAATGATTCAAAATACTTCAAATGAACTGTTGCAATCTTTACAAAAAGGTAGACTTGATGCAGTC
The DNA here is from genome assembly GCF_041262405.1 of Lysinibacillus sp. RC79. Classification (NCBI taxonomy): domain Bacteria; kingdom Bacillati; phylum Bacillota; class Bacilli; order Caryophanales; family Bacillaceae; genus Lysinibacillus; species Lysinibacillus sp. RC79. The sequence continues at coordinate 24,001 of NZ_JBGCCD010000027.1, read as the reverse complement.
TTTGTGGATGCAAAATATGCGGTGGAATCTTTGTGGAGTTGCGAGTTGTTTACGGAGCCTTACTATGCTGTGTTTCCGTTGAATCATCGTTTTAATTCAAGAACAGCAGTGGATCTTGAAGAATTATGTGAGGAGCCACTTATTGTTCATCAAGCTCCCTGTGATTCAAGGAAGGAGATAGTAGAACAAATACATGCGCTTGGCTATAAGCCTAATATTATAAGCGAAGTGAACTTTGGGGATTTTATCTTTGGAGCTGTAACTTCTGGTATGGGAATAACGATTGTACCAGAGTTAATGGCTAAAAATATCGGTCATCTTCAGCTTTTTGCCTTACCAATTAATAATTTTGGAAGAACTAGAACAATTTCATTGGTTACAAAAAGCAAAGAATTTGGATCGAAGTTACATCATTTATTATCAAACTAATGGAATGAAGCTGCCTTAACGCATTGAGGCAGCTTCCTTAAATTACTTAAACCCCATTAAATCCTTTACCTTTTTTGTATTTTCCTCAGATGTCAGCATTTCTAGTAAGCTAAATGCAACGTCGAACGCAGTGCCAGGATTTGAGGATGTAATAATATGTTCAGTTCGAACAATTCGTTCGTTGACGATGTTTGCACCATAGGATTGTAGCTGTGATAATCGTTTACTTGTTGGATGATTATAAGTAGTAGCTTTTCGATTATGTAGAACTCCGCTATGACCTAAAATTAGGGAAGCTACACAAACCGTAGCGATCGGTTTTTTGTGTTCATCGAAATGACAAACAACTGCCTGGAATTCCTCGCTAAATGCATCATCATAAAATCCAGCTTCCTCAAAGCCTCCAGGGATCGCAAGTGCATCAAAATCCTCTAAAGAAATTTCATGAAGTAATTTTTCGGGAGCTACGTTAAAATTCCATGTACATTGCAATTGCTGATGCAATCCAACGGTCACGACCTCTGTTGTACCGTCGCCCTCCCATTTATTCCAACCAAGTACATCTGTAAAAACACTCGCCTCTACAGCCTCAAAACCATTTGCTAATAGTAATAATATTTTTTTCACGTAATTAATGCCTCCTTTATATGTTTAATTGTAGTGAATAAGGTTATACAATGACAGAATCTGTATAATGTATTTTAGATAATTTGCTTTATAATAAAAGGAATTTTATTAAATCTAATTTATTAAAAAAGGTGGATACATATGGATCAAATAGATACTGAAATTTTACAACAATTGCAGCGAAACGCAAAAATGTCGATGAAGGAATTAGCGGCGATGGTTCATTTATCATCTCCAGCAGTAATTGAGCGTGTTAAAAAATTAGAAGAGCAAGGGATTATTGAAGCTTATAGTGCAAAGGTAAATTTAAAAAAGTTGAATCGCGACATTCAAGCCATTATTTTATTTAAATCAATTGATTGTAAAAGTCTATCGGATTTTTGTAACGCACATCCCGATGTCCTTGAATGCTATCGTGTAGCGGGTGAAATAAGTTATATTGTAAAAATTGCAACCAATTCAGTGCAAACATTAGAGCAGTTTATCGATGAGGCTATGCCTTATGGAACCCCATCAACAAATATTGTACTTTCTTCAAATAAAAAAGCGGTCATTGCGCCTTTTTCTGATAAAAATTAGAATAAGTGAATTCGGAGTTTATCCAGATTTTTAATTAAAAAAATACAAATAAGCAAACCTCATTGTCGTGAGCACCGTTTATAGGGCAGAGAGGGGGAGAGATGTTGCTTGAAATTAAAGAACTCGAAGAAATAATGCAGCAGCATACAGAAAGGCTCATCCGACTTGCCTTTTATTACGTCAAGGATTTACAAAGTGCCGAAGATATCGTGCAAGATGTATTTATTAAATTTTACGATATTCAGCAAAACTATGAAGAAAGAGGAGAGTTACGGGCATATTTATCGAGGCTCGTCATTAACAAAAGTAAAGATTATTTACGCAGCTGGACATACCGTAAAATACAAGTTCAACAGAAGATTTTTGCCAAGCAGGCTGTCACGAAAAGGGACATGCTAGTACAGCAAGATGAACAAACCTTAGTAGAAAACGCCATCTTAGCACTACCATTAAAACAGCGTGAGGTCCTTATTTATTTTTATTTTGAGGAAATGCCTGTTATTAAAATTGCTGAGCTTTTAAGTATTCCGGAGAATACGGTGAAAACAAGGCTACGTCGTGGACGAGAGCTATTAAAGCCAAAGCTACAGCATATTGAATGGGAGGTCCTGCTACATGAGTAAAGTCGATGTAAAGGTAATAAAGGATTTAACCGAAAGCAAAAAGCGTGTGATGACAAATGTTGTACAACATTTAGAACAGCGTGAGATGAAAAAAAAATCTTGGCGTTGGCAATATAGTGTAATGTCTATTATTTTAACAGTTTGTATTGGAATATTTCTGTATACCCAATTCAGCGGAAGTCGGGAGCAATCAGCAAGTATACCAACTGTTTTAAATGAAAAGCTTCTAAACATCTATTTGGAAACGGATCCCCGAGTAAAGGATCAGAAATGGTCCAATGATGCAAAGAAAAAGAAGTTTGAATCCTATTTACAGAATGAATCTTTATATGCTTACGCTCGATCAAAGGGGATAGCACCTTCGCAAAAACAAATTAATGAACAGCTTGAATCATTGATAAAAGTAGGTATAAATCAAAACGAAGCGCAATTTGCTAAAGAATTACAAATGCTGAATCTTACAAAAGAAGAGTATATCGAACAATATTTTAAACCGATATCTTATAAAATAGCTATAAACTATTCACTAATGGAGCAGGAAAAGAAACAATACAAAGATGTTAATATGCCGATACTATATTTTCTAGTCTTGAAAGATGCTATGAACTATTTAGAGAAGCACTATAGTCAAGAGATAGTAGCCTTACGTGAAAAATTTGAAATTCCAGTTGGGGAAAAAGAAATCCATTCTAAAAATGGGTTAATTGTAGCAATCAAGGAACATGAATTTTTAGTTGTTTCCTATGCAGATAAATCGGATATTGGTAAATTATCAATTAATGACATCGTACAAAAACACGGTAATGGTACGTGGTTCCCATTAATCGATGCTCCTACAACATTGTCGCTTGGAGCTGAAGTAGAAGTGAAATATAGTACAGATTTAGTAGGAGACCAAGATAATCCTAAAATAAGATTTGCAGATATAGATAGCATGGAAATACTGGAAGAACATCAATGAATCAAGGCTAGACATTCGAAAATTTCAAGAATGACTAGCTTTTTATTTAGCTGTTTTTTATATTTGGATTAGGGTACAATTGTTGTAAGTATTTGTATATTTAGGGGTGTAGTAAAAAATGATTATACAAATTCACAAAAAGGTAGAGGAGAAAGATTGGCTATGAAACTAAATATAAACCTACTTAAGGAAATTGAATTAAAAGAAATACTAACAGATATAGATAGTGGAAATAAAATATGGCAGAACGAGGACCAAACTCAACTCATACAATCAATGATGCAACATATTGGCTCATTAGATAGTGAACTACGGGATGACTTAATATATGGATCGTTTTATGAATTGATCCATGAAAAAAACTTACTAGAGCATTCACTTTTAACGGAGCTTTTAGAGGAATGTTTGAATAATTTATTATGTAAGGGTATTGAAGAAAGCGAATCAGATTTAGTTTTTACCCGTACATTTACGTCGCTATTGATTGCCCTTATATTGTTTAGAGAAAACGCAGACGATTTTTTATCTGAACAGAAAATCGCTGATTGTAAAGATAAAGTACTAGCTTATTTAGCAGCAGAAAAGGATGTAAGGGGCTATGTGCCGGTGAAAGGGTGGGCTCATAGTGTTGCCCATATGGCTGATGCAATCGATGAATTGGTGAAAAATCCTAAATTAAATAAAGACTCTTATATTGAAATTGTAAACGCACTATGGAACGCCGTTTTGCAAGAAAATTATGCTTTCATTCACAATGAAGATGAACGGATTTTAGTACCTATGTTCACAATGCTTGAGCATGGTTTAGAGGAGCAAGAGATCACTAAATTGCTGCAAGAATTACCTGCTACTTTGAACGTAAGAAAAGAACAGCTCGATGTACAGCATCACAGAATTTTACTTTTTAACTGTAAAACCTTTGTAAAAAGCTTTTATATTAAAACAAATGGAAAGCCTAAGTTCGCAGCTCTTCATAAAAGCATTGAAGCATGTCTCAATGAATTATAAGGAAATCACTACCAATATTAGTACTTTGAAATTATTGACAGACAAAAATTAGTTTGTTAAGATGAGTGACAATAAAAGCATACAAATTCGTTGATGAGAAAAAGTAGTGTTTCATTTTGTTCTACAGAGAGCCGACATATTGGTGGAAGTCGGTGTGCAAATGTTACATGAAGATCCTCTCTGAGAAGATTGGCTGAACATAGTAAGCTAATCCGGGTGTCTACCGTTAAAAAGAACACGTATGATTGTACGTTGCTAAGTGCTATTGAACGCTGTTTCAATAGAATTAGGGTGGTATTCGCGGTTAACCCCGTCCCTTGCTTGGGACGGGGTTTTTTGTATGCCTTTTATACAAAATTAATTGTATAGGAGGAACTAATATGCAAGCAGAACAGAAGAAGGAAACAACGGTTGAACGAGAAATACGGATTCGAGCATTGTGGGAGCAAGAAGGCACGTTTGCAACATCTGTGACAAATCGTGTTGGGCAGCAGCCTTTTGTATTTTATGAAGGACCGCCAACAGCAAATGGTTTACCACATGTAGGTCACGCATTTGGCAGAACGATTAAAGATGTCGTGGCTCGTTATAAAACGATGCAAGGTTATTTAGTTGAACGTAAAGCTGGTTGGGATACACATGGTTTGCCTGTAGAGTTGGGCGTAGAAAAAAAGCTAGGCATCTCTGGCAAGCAAGAAATTGAGAAATACGGTGTTGAACAATTTATTCAAGAGTGTAAGGGAAGTGTCTTTACTTATGAGAAGAAATGGCGCACCTTTACAGAGCAGCTCGGCTATTGGATTGATATGGATGACCCCTATTTAACACTAAGTAACGATTATATTGAGTCCGTTTGGAATATTTTAAGCCATGTGCATAAGGAAAAGCTTTTGTATAAGGGGCACCGTGTTTCTCCTTATTGCCCTAGTTGTCAAACATCATTAAGTTCTCATGAGGTTGCGCAGGGCTATAAGGATGTCAAAGATTTATCTGTAACGGCAATGTTTAAGCTGAAGGACAAAGATGAGTATTTTCTTGGTTGGACAACGACTCCATGGACATTACCTGCCAATGTTGCCTTGGCAATGAATCCTAAGCTCGTGTATGTTCGAGTGAAGCAGCACGATAAAGTATATATCTTGGCAAAATCATTAGTGGAAAAGGTTTTTACTGAACCCGTTGAAATATTAAGTGAGCATAATGGTCATGAATTTGAAGGTGTATCGTACATTCCACCTTTTTCATACGTAACCGTTAATAAAGGTCATGTCGTTGTGCTGGCCGATTATGTCACAGAGCATAGTGGAACTGGAATCGTCCATATCGCGCCTGCGTATGGGGAGGACGATTATAAAACGGTTCAGCAAAATGGGCTATCGTTTGTCAATGTTGTTGATTTGAAAGGCTGTTATACAGAAGAGGTTCCAGAGCTTGTCGGTAAATTTGTGAAAAATTGCGATGTCGACATTATTAAAATGCTCGCAAAAGATGAGCTATTGTTTGATAAGGAAAAATATGAGCATAGCTATCCTCATTGCTGGCGCTGTGATTCACCTTTGCTTTACTACGCGACTGACAGTTGGTTTATCAATATGTCTGCATTGAAAGATAAGCTTTTACAAAATAATGAACAAGTAACTTGGTATCCTGATCATATTAAACACGGTAGATTTGGAAACTTTTTAGAAAACTTAGTGGACTGGAATATTAGCCGAAATCGTTATTGGGGAACACCACTCAATGTCTGGGTTTGTAAGGATTGTGGTCATGAAGAGGCACCAAATAGTATTGCTGCCTTAAAAGTGTTAGCGAAGAGCACTTTACAAGACATAGAGCTGCACAAGCCGTATATTGACGAGGTTGTGTGTACTTGTCCAAAGTGTAGTGGTGACATGGAACGTACACCTGAAGTGATTGATGTATGGTTTGATAGTGGATCCATGCCATTTGCGCAGCATCACTATCCTTTTGGAGACCTTGCTACTTTTAACAATCAATTCCCTGCGGATGTGGTCATCGAAGGCATCGACCAAACACGAGGCTTTTTCTATAGTTTATTAGCGGTTTCGACTTTATTTACAGGAAAGGCACCTTATAAAAATGTCCTTTCTTTGGGGCATGTTTTAGATGAGCATGGGCAGAAAATGTCGAAAAGCAAAGGAAATGCATTAGAGCCAGTTGAACTAATAGAGCAGTATGGAGCGGATGCGTTACGATGGGCATTTTTAGTCGACAGTTCACCTTGGAATCCTAAACGTTTTTCAAAAAAAATTGTGATGGATGCGAAATCAAAGCTAGTTGATACACTCGATAATACATTTAAATTTTATCAGCTATATGCAGAAATAGATGGTTTCCAATACGATGCTAACAAGACTGGCACGCGTACAAAACTAGATCATTGGATATTATCTCGATTACATCATACAATCCAGCTTGTGACAAAATCTATGGACGATTATCAATTTACACAAGCAACACGTGAAATTGGCAAGCTTGTAGAGGAGCTAAGTAACTGGTATATCCGTCGCTCACGAGCAAGATTTTGGGCTAACGGATTGTCAGAGGATAAACGAGGTGCCTACAGTACACTGTATGAGTTACTAACGACGATTTGTCAATTACTAGCACCTTTCACGTCATTTATGGCAGATGATTTATATCGACAATTATGCGGAAAAAGCGTGCATTTGCAAAACTACCCAACATTCAATGAAGCGCTTGTTAATACGAAGCTTGAAAAAGAGATGGCGAATATTTTAACAATTGTAGAGCTAGGTCGCAGCATCCGTAATAGTCAAGGGATCAAAGTAAAGCAGCCGTTAAGTGAAATCATTGTCTCTGTTGACAGTGAGCTAACAGATTATCAACCATATAGCGAGCTCGTGAAAGATGAATTAAATATAAAAAAATGCGTATGGACAAATGATTTTTCAGCATATGAAACTGTTCATTATAAGCTTAATTTTAAAACGGCTGGTGCAGCATTTGGAGCAAAAGTGAACAAAGTAAAAGATTACGTAGTAAATTTAAATGACGAGGAGAAAAATATATTACAGCGAACAGGTTCAGTTGCGTTAACGATTGATGGGGAACAGTTAACATTGTTAAAAGCGCACGTGTTAACAGAATCCATCGTAAAGGACCAGTACATCTTAGCAGAAGATGCTTCGTGCCGGGTCCTTATCAATGTTCATCTGACAGCTAGCTTACTTGAGGAAGGGCAAATTAGAGAACTAATTCGCACAATTCAAGATACCCGCAAACAATGGAAACTCCCTGTTGAACAGTATGTATCGATTTCGATTGCTGGAAGTGCTAAAGCAAAAACGATCATCCAGCAGCACGAAGCATTATTAAAGGCAAATGTGTTGTTAAATGATATTCAATATGTGAGTGACGATCATGGTGAACGATATATAGAGACAGAAGTGTTTGATGAAAAAATTTCTGTTTATTTTAAGCTGTAAAATCTTTAATGCTCAGGTATACCCGGGAACTGATCTGGTCGACAAAAGAAGTGATCAGGTAAGCCCAAAAACTGCTCAGGAGTCGCCGGAAAAAAAGCACGGGTACCAGTATTTTATTAAAAGTCAAGAATTAAAGTAATGCACTTAATATTTCAGGATCCTATAAACAATGTGCAACATAATAATATTCTATTTTTAAGCTGAACTAATTTTGATATTAGTTCAGTTTTTATTTGTGTTTAAAGATATAGTTTGAGTATATTTAATAAAAGTATAGTAACTGTAAATTTTTTTATCGGTTATTCAACTAAAGGAGCAGATATATCAAAGGGCAATATTAAATTACATCTCTATATTGAGTGAATATCTGAAAGGAAATGTGCAGTAAGTGAGGTGTGAACTAAATATGTATATGAGGAAAGAAACTATAAAAAGGGCCACTCGGTGGAAAGTGACCCTAAACCAAAAAATCAGAAGGGAGGTGCCTAGCTATTATTAATTATTGACCATCATAGCTATCAACAGATGTTTTTGTTAATACGATCTATTCATGAAACTAGCACCGACAATAATTAGAAGAATGAACAGTACAACGATAAAAGCGAATGGGTTTCGTTCGCGACGCTCTTCGCGAAATTCTCCGCAGTATTCCATAAAATATCCCTCCTTTCTATAATCTATAATATGTATAGTAGTAAAAATGAAGGTGGCATTAATCTAATCAATATTTTCTTTTGCAAATTTTATAATCATATTACGTATTTTGAGGGATAAACGATAAAAATGCGAAATAGGAGGTTTCCGCTTTTGAAGAAAAGACAGAAAAGGAACGATTAAAGGAACATTTAATAGCGCTTGCTAATGATGGAAGAGAGTTCAAATCTAAAGAAGCGAAAGAAGAATGAGTAAAAGATACGTATCCTGGTTTAGGAACAGCTTATACAAAGTATTATTTGAAAGGTTATTTTGAATCACCCTATACTTAAAAGATTATATTAATACTGAACAATCTGAGTAAATTAATAAATAAGGTAATCCACTACTTATTACGAATATCAAGAATTTGTGAAGAATCATACTTTAACTAACGGTGCAGGATAGTTGAACAACTATATGGGTATATATGGTAATGCGGATATTAAATAAAAGCCTGGAGAGTGAATGTAATGAGGGTACTACGGGATTTTACAAGGGTACTATTGGAGTTCATAAGAATGGTTTTTTTACTCATAATTTTTCATTTGATTTCAGACAATATTGTTGCTTATATCTATCAAAAATTAGGCACTAAAGATTCAATTACTTATCGCAATGGGTGAAGCACCACCTTTATGTATGTAACAAAAATAGTAAAGAACTTGCAAAGCATTTAGCATTCAGAGATTATTTGCGAAATAACCCACAAGTCGTAATTGAATATGAAAATATAAAAAGGAATCCTGCAAATACAGTAAAAGACCGAAAATCCTATACATTAGGTAAAACAGAATTTATAAATAAGATATTTGATAAAGTAATGGATTAAAATAATCGATGTTCTGATTCAATTAACGATGCAGGTTACTTTAGCAAAGATATTAAAATTGAATAAAGAGCATTGAATTTTGTTACGATTGTATTTTCGAAAAAGGAGACAGACAAATGAAACTAAATTTTCCTCATATGAAATTAGACTCTTTACCTAATTTAGATGTACCCATAAAAGAAATAACAAATTTAAACCTTTTTGATAATAAGTTAACAATGATACCTTCAGAAATTTATAAAATGAACAGATTAAAAATTTTGAATATATCTGTTAATAAGATTAAAAAAATGCCTGCGGAGATAGGTAATTTAACAGATCTTAGAATGCTGGATGCAGGGCATAATGAAATTGACGTTATTCCTCCTGAAATTGGCTCCCTTCAAAATATGGAGGATTATTTATACCTTCATAATAATAAATTACAGTCCATTCCACCTGAAATCTCTAAGCTGGTCAAAGTAAAATATTTAAATCTAAGTGATAATCAATTAATAAAATTACCTGATGAACTTGGACATTTGACCAATATTATAGAACTGCGTGTAATGAATAATCAATTAAAAGAATTGCCGAAAAGTATTAGTAGATTAAGTAACTTGAAGGAAATGCATTTAAAAAATAATCAAATCACAACTCTTCCAGTAAATATAGGGGAATTGTCATTATTACGTGTTTTAGATATGGAAGATAATCAATTAAAAGATATACCTCAATCGTTACATAAATGTTTAAGGTTAAGACGATTAAATTTGAGACATAATCAATTGACCACATTGCCTGAAGAGATTGGACAATTGAAGAATTTATTAGAAATTGACCTAAGAAGTAATCTTCTTACGGAATTACCAAAATCATTGCTGGAAATGGAGGGGTTAGAACGTCTGGATCTTAGATGGAACCACCAATTAAACATACCAAAGTGGTTAGGTGAATTAGAAGAAAAAGGGTGTATTATTTATTTGTAATTGTGATTAAATGCACATAAACTCCCATGAAAGAACTTAATCATCTTTCATTTTCTGTGGTGAAGAGCTGATTTTTGCGCTTCATGGATGGCTAACGGAGGCAATTGTTCAATACAGCAGGCGCATTTTTACTAACGAGGTTGATTAGTTAAAAACAGAAGTTCTGATGAACAAATCATCAAACAATTCGAAAATATTGATAAAGGAACATTCTTACTGATGGATATATTGAATATGATTTAGACGAAGGAACAAATGGTTCTCCAATGATATTTAAGATGATTAAATATGAAGATGGGATTTGGCAAGTGTCATTTATGCCTATTCAAATAAAAGCTTCATTTTGGTTATAGCTATTGAGTATTTAATAAATTTGATATACAGAGTTTGTGAATATTTGTACTTAAAGTAACGGGGGCGATTGTTCAATTAGAGCAATCGCTTCTTGTGTTAACGTTAGTTGCATATGGAATCATAGAAAATTTGCTTTAATTAATATTAGTTTAAATAGATTCTTACATAAATAGGGGGATTAAAATGGAAATTCGTTCAGTTAAAGGTTCAGACTACTATGTAATTTCACCTCTAATCAATGAGTGGTGGGGTGGCAGGAATATGTCTGATATGTTACCAAAATTATTCTTCGACCATTTTACACAAACAAGTTTCATTGCAGAAAAGGATGGTAAACTTGTGGGTTTTCTAATAGGATTCCTTTCTCAAACTTATTCAAATGAGGCGTATATTCATTTCGTTGGAGTTCATCCTGAATACAGAAAGCATAATATTGGAAAACATTTATACAATAAATTTTTTAATGCGGTAAAGCAAAATAATCGAAGTATTGTTCGTTGTGTAACGTCACCGGTCAATAAAGTTTCGATTGCCTATCATACCAAAATGGGTTTTGAAATTGACAATGGAGATAGAATTGTTGATGGTCTATCAATAAATACAGACTATGACGGACCAAATCAAGACAGAGTTTTATTTGTAAAAAAATTAGATTAAATTCTAGTTTCTTATTGAGGTGTTATTTAAATTAGATGATGACTTTTTGGTATGGGAAACCCTTTACTTCTAAATTGGACTGTATTGTCTTGCTGATGATACCACTCATATACATCCACACATCGAAAGTAATTGGTCTGAGTTAACACAACATATTAAGAAATTTAAAGACTCTTATGTTACTCAATTTAAAGAATTTACGAGACAGCTAAGAATAAAAGAATGATGTTTTTACCTTGTTAAGCTAACGAGTAGCGATTGTTCAATTAAGCAATCGCGTCTTTGCTAACGGGTTAGTTCAATAAGAAAAACGGAAAAAGCCAGTTATTATTGCAGGAAAAAGAAAGAAGAGAAGGTGTACAATGGGCACGAATGATCGGAAAATAAGATTAGAGTTTCTCTTACAAAAGCAAAAAGAGAAAGAAAAAAATGATGAATTACAGATGCAATTAGGTTGGATGTTGGAGCCGTTCTCAACTAAAGAAAGTATTAGGCTGTTAGATATTGAGGAAAAGGAAAAAATGAAAACTGAATTTATAGCGAGCATCCCAATAATTAAATGGGTAAGTCTAGACTTAGAGAAAATGAACAACAAGTTCGTGATACATAATGTTAATAGTGATAAGGTAGCATCGTTTTTAAACGATAAAAAACTTTACACTGAGAATTCAGTTTATCTTTTCTTACAAGACGACCTACCACCTTTTAGTACGTTACCTTGGGTGAAGATGCCACTATCTAAGATTATTGAAAATATTATTCATTTAGCAGCAGAAGACTCCTATCAACAGTATGTATTTTGCCCATCACCTAAATTTGTAATAGAATTCGTTGAACCTGACTTAATAACCATTGCTTGGTAACAGGGGGTTCTTGATTGATACGTTGCACTAACGGCGCAGGTTAGTGTAATAATGATATTAAAAAAACAATAGCAAGAATGGAGTGAATGACGATAGATTTAGGTCAATATTTACATAATGCTTTTCCAGGACTTACTTTGGCACCTAGTCTCTATCATCAATGGGATATAGGTATTCACTTTGAATTAGGGGCAGGATTTTATCAATTTAAAGATGATGGTAGTCTGAATCTCGAAATGTTTGACTGCGTATACAGTCAAGCATTGTCTATTTTCAACGACCTTTTTTCTGATTTAGATGAAATTTTTCTTGTTACGAATGTTTATCAGCACAGGTCTGATGAAATTAAGAAAAAGCGAATAAAGGTTTATGGTCGCTATATAAAAAATAAAGATATAAAATTCCATTTAAGACAAGAAACTTTGCCGTATGTATTTGATGCTGAAGAAGCTGACGATGATTATTATACTTCTCAATTTTCCTTAAAGTGCCGCAAACAAGATTTTAAATACCCATTGCTTATAAAAGCAGCGTGCAATGAGGATTTCCCCTTGAAACCTAGGTTAGATAAAAAATGGGGGGCATGTTCAAACTATCCAGATGTGTTTTTTATAAATATGACTAAAAATGTGATCTTTTTTATTTATGATGATAGGGGATGCGAGGTCATCGCAACTAATAAAGAAACCATATATCCTTTATTAGAAAAATACGGCGATTGGATTGATGAATACTCACGAGAGGAAATTGTTAAACGTTATAAATAAGAGTGTCAATATGTAATTCTTACTTCTATAATTACCTGTCCTGGGAAAAGTTGTTCATACTTCTTGTTGTACTAACGGTGCAGTTTAGTTGAATAACGAATGGATGTTATACTTTAAAGGAAATATATAAATTCAATGTTCAGCAATTTAATTAAAATATAAGAATATGTTAGTGAGGTATTCAAAATAATGATGAAAATAGTACCCCCTAAGCCTTTTTTCTATAAAGGTGGAGAGAAAGCCGTATTACTATTACATTCTTTTACAAGCAATACGAATGATATGAAAAAGTTAGGGAAGTATTTGCAAAAGAACAATTATTCTTGCTATGCACCATTATACAGTGGACATGGCTTAACGGCAGAAAAACTTTTCTCATATAGACCTTCAGATTGGTGGCAAGATGTACTAAACGGTTACCAATTGTTGAAGGACGAAGGTTTTGAAAAAATAGCTGTGGTTGGTCTTTCTCTTGGTGGTGTGTTTGCATTAAAAGTTGGTCAAGAGTTGGAGATAAATGGCGTTGTGACAATGTCAGTGCCAATACACAGGGAAGCTACTTTTCTACAAAAGCGTGTCTTTCATTATGCAAAAGGATACAAACAACTTGAAGGGAAAAATGAAGAACAAATAAATTTAGAAATGAAACGTCTTCAAAATATGTCTATCGATTCACTATTTGAGTTCCAACAGCTAATTGATATAACGATGGATAAATTAGCACTATTAACGTCACCAATTCGTATATTATATGGTGAATTAGATGAGCAATTGTATAAAGAGAGTGCAGAGGTAATTTTTCAAAGCGTTGCGACGAATCAAAAAACAATGAAAGGGTATCCAAACTCTAAACATTTAATGACATTAGGCACGGACATTAACGACGTGAACAAAGATATTCTTACATTTTTAAATGATTTAACTTGGTAGTTTTAATGAATCATCAACTAACCAGGTGCTTTACTTGAAGAACATTAAGTTGCATGTGCAGCTCTTTTTTTATTGCACTAACGAGACAGATTAGTTAATAAAGACTGATATAATAAATAGATTGCCAGTATAAAAATCTAAGGGAGGGATGCTTATGGAAAACTTTGAAGATCTTTTGCCAAGACATAAATTTGATAATGATAGAGTAGAAATGATTAAAAAAATGGATAGAGATAAAATATTACCTTTACTGCCTAACCTCCTCGAATGGATTCAAGATATGAATTGGCCAGTGGCACCAAGCGTATTAGGGTTACTTTTAACTTTTCCAGAAGAAATTGTCCCACATGTGCAAGATGTTTTATCTTCAGATGATGATAACTGGAAGTGGTTTGTTTTACACTTTTTGGTTATCGAATTACCGGTAGAGTCAAGAGTTCAATTTAGAGAGTATTTAACAAGAGTGGCTGAAACACCTACACATAATGAACTCGCAAAAGAGATTTTGGAAATAATCTAAAAAAATACCCCTTATTCAACCAAAGAGTACGATCGTTTAAGATAAACAGTCGCTTCTTATGCTAACGGGGAGTTTAGTTCAAGAAGGAATGGGTTAATATTTACGGAATATGTAATAAAGGATGCGAAGAAAATGCTAAAGCAAGAAGGAAAGATTAACGAGATTATTTATAATAACACTGCTTACTATAACGGAAAGTATAGGCATTTTCCGACGATTTCAGGGTTAAATGGTATATTAGATGAGATTATTAGTTCTGATTCAACCACGGATTACATTAGGATTACACCGTTCTATATAAATGAAAAATTGGATTTGCAAATCGAGTTCGAGGAATTTATGTTTTACATTGAATGTAGAGATTGGTTTGACGAAAAAATTCAAGAGAAGCACATCTTAGAATGTCTTGACCCTATTGTACACCAAGGGCACTTAATGATTTAAGGTTAGGGGCAATACTTTATCCATTATGTAAAAATAACGATTTCGTCTCTTTTCAGAAGGCACTTAAAAAATATAAAGAATCTTTATGGGGAATCCTGCCAAAGATGATGGAAATCGCAACATCAGAAATGGACCTGAAAGAAATAGATTTGCCTTTTGGATATTTTTGTTTTGAAATTCATAGTGGGTAATACATTCGTTGTTAATCTATGGGAGCTTGAGTTTAGTATAGTCGGGGTGGTGTAGAATGAATCAACCAACTGGAAGTGAAATAATAAAAAGATTAAAATTAGTTCTTAATGGTGAAATGACAAGAGAAGAAGTTTCCGATTGGGCTTCGTTTTATGTGATAGCTGATAATCCTAATATAGATGATGAGAATGTTTGGAAATTGCTAATTTTACTTAGTGGAATAGACATATTAGATTCAGCGACAACTTATCTTCATAATGATGAGGATATAAATGATTGGATAAAACAAGCAACTAAATCTTTATTGAACTAACGTCTCGGTTAGTTTAAGTACATTTATTCACAAATTTATATATTTTACTAAGAACATTCAGTTCACTTATTATAGGAAAGCATCTTCGTTAGAAAAAAACACCTCCAATTATTGTGCCCCCCTATATAAGATAAATCAAGGGTTATGAATCCTACAAAATTTACAAAATGAAAAATCCAACTATATAATGACTAACAAAAATTGCAACATAAATTAAAGTAATATAAGGTTGGTAATCAATATAAAATTCTTTATGTGTTAGACTAAATTTATGGGGAATTAAAACCCAACTAATATAGTCAATTATTATTGAAAGTGTTGTCCATTGGATAACGGTAATATAAATTCTTTTACATTATCCGTATCAATCCCTTTACTATATAACCATCGAAAAATTGGAAATATTAAAACATTGAAATAGACACTGTTACTTCGATAGCTAAACTAACTAAGTGGTGCGAACTTTAATAAGGGAAATCATTTATTCAACAAACACAACTAAAAGCTGAACTAATATCAAAATTAGGTCAGCTTAAAAATAGCATATTATTACGTTGAACATTGTATATAGGATCCTGAAATATTAAGTGCATTACTTTAACTCTTGTCTTTTAATAAAAACCAGTATTCTGAGCGTTTTTTATGTAAATAGATTACACTAAACCACTAAGAAGATAGAGAGCGGTTGCCCAAATAAAAATCGCTGAGCATTTATTAAAAATATTCATAAGCTTTCCAGAGCTATCAAGTCTTTTCAAGGATGCTCCAGCAATTATAAGACCGAAAAACCACAACCAAGAAATCAAAACACATGCTGCAGTGAACAACATTTGCTCCGTCCCACTATATTTTAAAGCACTCGTTCCGATAACACCTATTGTATCTAAAATAGCATGTGGGTTTAAGAGAGAGACAGAAACCGCAAATAAAATTTGTTTTTTTACAGGAAGTGGCTCGTTATTATTGGCAGATGCTGGATTTGAGCGCCAAATTGTATAGCCCATATAAAGTAAAAAAAGTATACCAACACTCATCAAGGCGATACGTAACCACTCAAATTGCAACACAATTATAGATAAACCAAATACTGCAAGAAGTATCAGGAGCGTATCACAAATTGAGGCAGTGATGCTGGCGGGTAAGGCACGAACTAAATGTGGCTGTGTTGCACCTTGAGAAAAGACAAAGACATTTTGTACGCCTAAGGGCAAAATAAGTCCAAATGCTAAAATCATACCATGAAGAAATGCTTCCAATGTAAATTCTCTCCTTTCACTAAATATTTTAGATATGTTATAACTAAAAGAAAACGACCAATTGGATGGTTTTTCAGCCACCCAATTTTTACTTCTTTCAGCGGGTGTTTGGACACCTGCAGAAATTGAGGAACTCAGTCTAAGAACGCCACGTCCTGTGGCAATTTATCTGTGCGAAAGCGAAGCGACAGCAATAGGGTTTTATCTGTGCGAAAGCGCAGCGACAGCAACAACAACACACGACTGAGTGACCAACATCGAGTTGCTGCCGCTACGTTAGCACTACGCTTTCGCACAAAAAACATCTGCTGCTGACGCTACGCTTTCGCGCAAAAAACATCTGCAGGCCTAAGCACAAAGCCGATCCGGACGCAATTATGCCGAGATAAATTGATATGTATGAGGTGATACGAATGAACTGGCAGCCAAGTAGGCAGGGCGAAATGACATTACAGCAGCAAATTATTCAGTGGATTACTGAACATATTGAGCGAGGAGATTGGGTTGCAGGAACAAAGCTACCGACACAAAGACAGCTTGCTATGCAGTTTGGGGTAAACCGCAGTACTGTTCAGCAGGCGTTAGAGGAGTTAAAAGCAGCAGGAATATTGGAATCGAAGGTAGGCTCAGGTATATTTGTAGCTCATAATTCCTGGGATTCAATAATTACGCAAGCACAACCAAATTGGCAAAAGTACATAGACACAAGTCTCCATAAGCCTAATTATCATACCATTCAATTAATCAATGAATACGAGCAGCGTGATGATGTCATCCGATTGGGAACTGGAGAGCTTGCATCAAGTTTATTGCCGACCGCTGAAATTGAAGCGTCATTGAAAGAGCTCTCTTTGCAGCCGAAAGCTTTAGGCTATTCATCACCACAAGGTAGCGATAAACTTCGAGAAGCGATTTGCGAATACGTGAATAAACGAGGGATCCAAGCAAAGCCGCAAAATATTTGTATTGTATCTGGTGCACTTCAAGCATTGCAGCTGATTGCTGTTGGACTACTTGAACAGGGTTCTATCGTATTCCAGGAACAGACGTCTTATTTAAATTCAGTCCATCCTTTTCAGTCTGTTGGTATGCAAATGATAGCTATCGATCGTGATGAACAGCTTGCACAAACCTTAGCCCAAAAGAAAAGAAAAAGGCAGGCTGTATTTTATGCTGTTCCAACGTTAAACAATCCGACTGGTGGGGTATGGACGTCGTTTGAAAAAAGACAACTTTATCAAGCGTGTAAAGCATCTCGCATCCCCATCATTGAGGATGACGTCTATCATGAATTGCTCTTTGAAGCGGCAACGGCTCCAATTAAATCAATGGATGATAGCGGGCAAGTCCTTTATATTGGGAGTGTCTCGAAAACATTAAGCCCCGGACTTCGTATTGGCTGGTTAATCGGTCCAACTACCGTGATTGAGCGGTTAGCGGATATAAAAATGCAAACGGATTATGGTTCAAGCGCCATCTCTCAGGAAATTGTGCTCCACTGGCTGCAATCCGGAAAGTATGAAATGCATATTAAGAGTTTACGGAAAGAATTATTGCGGAGAGCCAATTTTGTAGAAGGGATATTACAAGAAAGTTTTACGGAGATTGCTAGTTGGGATAAGCCGAAAGGTGGCTTTTATATTTGGCTAAAGTTTCATGAGCCAATCGTTGATAAAGAGTTATTCACCAGGCTATTACAACGACAGGTCCTCATTAATCCTGGCTATATTTACGATCCTCAGGATACGCAGCATATTCGATTATCATATGCATATGCGACATATGAAGAGTTGAAGAT
The DNA here is from genome assembly GCF_041262405.1 of Lysinibacillus sp. RC79. Taxonomy (NCBI): domain Bacteria; kingdom Bacillati; phylum Bacillota; class Bacilli; order Caryophanales; family Bacillaceae; genus Lysinibacillus; species Lysinibacillus sp. RC79. Next base: position 5,717 of record NZ_JBGCCD010000027.1, on the reverse strand, counting down.
TGGACTACAAATATTATACGAATGTGTTTTGAAGCGTAATAAAGAATAGAAATATAGAATTCTATGGGTAAAAAACAAAATTATAAAAAGCCTCTCTTTTGATCTAGCTTTGTACAAAAGAGGGGCTTTGTTTTGAATAATTATCATTAATATGTTCAGAGATTTTCTACCTAATTTGCATAAAATTATTCTATATCGAATTAGCTTAAGAGATGGTAAACTTTCCATGGAAATGTGAAGAGTTTCACTTAAACTAACGAGGCAGTTTAGTTGAAAAGAAAATTGGATATTAAACTCAATTTGAACAAGGGAATTGATAAGATAGTTGTAATGATTCTTATATAGGAGGAGATGAATATATGAGTTTACAGAAATGTGATAAATGTAATACTCAATTTAAATGGAGTAAAATCATAAAATCTATTTTTTTAGCATACAGACCTATTCAATGCAAACAATGTGGTACTGAGCATAGGATAATATTCTTTTCAAGGATTAAATTGTCTTTGTTATCAGTTCTACCATTGTGGTTATTTGGCTTTATCATATCAACTCAATTATCGTTATCCATTTCTTATACTTTTTCGATAATGATTTTATATAGTGTTTTTTTGTTTTTGTTATTTCCTTTTTTTGCGAAGTACAAATCGGAATACTGAATATGTTTATGCTGAAATAAGGTTTTACACTTATTAAGCTAAGGAGTGCTGTAGTTAAAGATTATTAAGTTGTATAAGCAGCTCTTTTTCTTATTGAACTCCCATGAAAGAACTTAATCATCTTTCATTTTCTGTGGTGAAGAGCAGATTTTTGCGCTTCATGGATGGCTAACGGAGCAGAATAGTTGAACAAGATTACATTTGGATTTCAAAATTTCACTAATATTTAAAGGATAGGTGTAGTTGATATGGCATTTGAGAATGTAGTTTATCCAGCATTTATAAAGCAAGAAGAAGAAAATTTCGGTATTCATTTCCCAACACTACTTCCAGAAAACGGGTGGGATCTTTGCTTAACCTCGGGCCCAACGAAAAAAGAAGCAATTCAAAATGCAAAGAAGGCCTTAGCTTATTTGTTAGCTGGTGAGCTATATGATAATGAAGAGTTACCAAGTCAGGCGCCCATTCCTGCTAATCTTGTAAAGGAAGAGATGGAACTTATTTTTATTAAAACATCTTATAGCGATTATGCGAAGGGAATTGAGGAGCATTTACCTGAACGTCATTGGCATATTTATTTTAACAGAGATTGGGAAAGTGATTTTCAAGCTGTTGCATATAAGAATAAGCAAGGGTTTTGGGATGTAAAGGTAGATGGTGATTTACCAATTGAAATGGAACAAGAGAAGTTGTTACAACTTTGTCCTACATATCCTGTAATTAGTACTGTACGCCGTCGAGTTGAGGCGGAAGAAGCGTTCGATAGTTTTGTACTCAAAGTAAAAGAGATATAAAAGCAATTGTAAATTTTAATCATATTGCTTCAAAACAGAAACGTAACAATTAGAGAAGAAAATATGGAGAAAACAAATACTATCGGTGAAGTTCTCAAAGGGAACATATTGCTATAAAAGTACAGTCGTTTTATAAAATTGTGAAAAAGTACACTTAAATTAACGGGGTGCGATTGTTCAATTAGAGTAATCGCTTCTTGTGCTAACGGAGCAGCTTAGTTAAAGAAGACATTAACTCTTTAATGTTCTAGTTAAGGGTGTTTTTTTTGAAAAAGAAAAAACTGTCCTATCAAGCTTGGACTGTTTTTATAAATTTTGACTATGAATCAATCTTTTGAAAAATTCTTTATAGTAGTAAGGGATATTACAACTTTTTATTGACAAAAATTTTAAAAAAATTATAGTTGTAATAGCGATAACTACTAACAAGGAGATACTATGGTCGATCTAATTGAGAGGTTTGAAGAGATTGGATTTTCAAAAAATGAAGCAAAGGTTTATATAACATTACTGAAAGCCTGTTATTAATGGATATGAAATCAGTAAAAAGAGTGGTGTGCCTCGCTCTATGGTGTATGCAGTCATTGCGAAATTAGTAGCAAAAGGAGCAATCACAGAGTTGCGAACCGAACCACCAACCTATATTCCAGTGCCAGTAAAGGAACTGGTCTTGAATCGAAAAAGACAAACAGAGGAGACACTTACCTTTTTAGAGAAAGAATTGCAAGTTATTGAAAAACCTGTAGAAGTGAATGTGATTAAGCATATTGAAGGGAGAGCGAAAATCATTCATGCCATGCAAAAATTAATGCAGGCATCGAAGGAGGAGATTTGGCTTTCTGCATGGGAAGAGGAATTGGGTGAATTGCGTAGTTCTGCTGAAGAACAAGTTAAAAAAGGAACTACAATGTATTCATTACTCTTTATAGATGAAGAAACCTCATCTTTTGGAAATGCATTTTTTCATCGTCAGTATACAGCTTCAGTTGAAAAAAATAGAATGAGCCAAAGATTAACAATTACTATTCAAGATAACCAAGAGGTACTGATTGCGGGCTTTATTGACGGTCAAATCCCACAGGCTATTCAAACAACTGAACCAATGCTAGTTCTTTTAGCTAAAGAATATATTCGCCACGATATGATGATGAAAGTTGTTACGGAAAAATGGGGAAATGACAAGTTTAATTCATTATTGCAAGATAATGACCTATTAACTTATATTGTTCAAAACGTAAAGAGATGATTCAGAATAAATACAATAGGTTCGGAGGGAAAATATGGATGATACGATTTGAAAATGATTATGCAGAAGGTGCTCATAAGCGCATTCTGCAACGAATAATGGAGACCAATGAAGAGCAGACACCTGGCTATGGTATGGATGAATACTGTGAAAAAGCCAGAAATTATATTAGAAAAGCGTGTGATGTAGAGAATGCAGATATCCACTTTTTAGTTGGGGGAACACAAACCAATACTACGATTATCTCTTCCATATTACGTCCACATCAAGGTGCAGTTGCTGCAATTACGGGCCATATTGCAGTACATGAAACGGGAGCAATTGAAGCCACTGGTCATAAAGTACTTACTTTGCCGAGTGATGATGGAAAAATTCAAGCCGCACAGGTAAAAGAATTATTTGATACTCATTGGAATGATGGCGCTCATGAGCATACGGTTCAGCCTGGCTTGGTTTACATTTCGCACCCTACCGAGAATGGGACGACTTACAGTAAATCTGAGTTGGAGGAATTGAGCAAAGTTTGTAAGGAATGTGATTTGCCGTTAGTATTGGATGGCGCCCGATTGGGATATGGTCTAGCTTCAAAAGACAGCGATTTATCCTTAGCAGATATTGCCCGACTTTGTGATGTGTTCTATATCGGTGGAACGAAAATTGGAGCATTGTTTGGGGAAGCCGTAGTCATCATAAATGATAACCTTAAAAAAGATTTTCGGTATTTGATCAAGCAAAAGGGAGGAATGTTAGCTAAGGGGAGATTATTAGGGATTCAGTTTGAAACCTTGTTTGAAGATGGCTTATACTATGAAGTTTCTACACATGCCGTAGAAATGGCGATGATGATTCGAGAGGCGTTTGTTGAAAAAGGATTTTCATTACGATACGATTCCAAAACAAATCAACAATTCCCTATTTTACCTAATGATGTGCTAGTGAAATTATCCGAAAATTATTCCTTTACGTTTTGGGAAAAAGTCAATCTTACACATAGTGTTGTTAGATTTTGTACAAGTTGGGCTACAAAAGAAGAGCATGTTGAAAAGCTGATAAAGGATATTAAGGAATTAGAATCGTAATCTGTGAATGGTGTCTTGAATCTATAGTTTTTCAATTAAGGGGATAAAAATTCAGATTCTCTAACCTGTTGTATTTTAAATGTATCCCGATGTTGTAGTTTGTGAAGGAATGCACTTCAACTCCCATGAAAGAACTTAATCATCTTTCATTTTCTGTGGTGAAGAGCAGATTTTTGCGCTTCATGGATGGCTAACGGGTAGCTTTACTTGAAGATCATTGAGTTGCATATGCAGCTCTTTTTCTTCTTGAACTAAACCAGCTAATAGTTTGTCAATAATTTTCTGTTAAAAGTTTAATAGGCACGTGCTATACTAAAAAGTGCATGACAAATAACCTAATAACCTTCCTAAAGTTTGTTTTTGGAAGGTTTTGTTTGATTTAGCTGTACTTACTTATCAGGCTAAATCTTGGTACGTAGTTCTGTTTTTTAATAAGGCAAAAATCCAATGTAATAGTTTATTAACACAAGCTATCATCGTACTTTAAAAGGTTTTCCTTCGTTACGTTTTTTATCATAAAATTCACGTAATTTCTTGTTTCGAGGAATGATTTTATCGTCTGTTTTAGTTTTCCTGCAATCTCGTATTGCACAACGAACAGCCATGAACAAGGCATGATGAAGTCTACTTGAACCTCGTTTTGTAATTCGATTCTTGGTCGCTGAAAACTTACCTGATTCGAAAACACTTGGATCAACTCTAGCGAAAGCCACAAGCTTTTTAGGGTTGTTAAATCGATCTATTTCACCAATCTCAGAAATAATCGTTGCAGCGATTTTTTCACCGATACCTGGGATAGATTTGATAATACTATATTCTTCAATTTCTTTAGCGAGGGCATCTATTTCTGACTCTAACTTTGATAGATGCTCTTTGTATTGAAGAAGGATCTTTATATACATATCAAGACTTAAAATATGACTCTGGTAAACTGTTTTTTCAAAAGGATTACGAGCTGCAGCGGCTTTAAGCTGTAATGCTTTTTCATTTGCCCATTTAATGGATCTACTCTTACATAGTTCATAAATTTTGTCTGTAATAGATTCCTCACTTGCTTTCAAAATATCTTCTGAAGAAGGGAACTCTGAAAGAGTTAATAGTGAAACCTTAGAATATAAGTCTCCGAAAACCCCTTTATATTCAGGAAATACCTGTTCAAGGACTGCCTGAAATTGCAACTTAGTTTGAATCATTACGCCAGTTATATTTTCATGTTGTCTAGTAAGATTACGAAGGTTTAATAACTGCACACCACGCTTTTTATATGGCTCCAATTCCTCTTTATAAAACAATTCACAAAGAAGATAGGCATCAATGGCATCCGTTTTTACTTTTCTCAAACTCGTACCTCTTGCCTTATATGAAATTAACGGATTAACGATAATCAATAAATATCCTCGTTCTTCTAAATAATGTATGACAGGAGCACCATAATGTCCTGTAGCTTCTAAAATGATTGTAGGCTTCATACTAGCCTCATTTTTTACATCCTCTAAAAATATAACAAGGTCATTTTGACCTTCTAAAGTATGAGTTACCTTAAAACTTTTACGATATGGTTTGCCTTTATCTAAGAATGCTTGAACCTGGCTTTCTCCTTTTGAAATATCCAGACCAACGACTGGATTCATTATTAATCTCCTCCTAGAATCATAGTTTGCCAGTTACCCCTAATCCTCCATGCAGTGTCATAGCTTCGCTTGTTATACGAGATCTAAGTCCCAACCAGCCTCAATCATGTTTCTGCAAGTAGGGGGCGAATGACGGGGTCAAGCCCCACGAGCAGATACGTTCTACCCTGGCTACTGCTATAATAAAACTATATAAAAAATGGTCAACCAGAAATATAAAATGTACCCTATAAGATAGACACTTTCAAAAAGGTCATCTTATAGGGTATTTTTGTTTATAATGAAGAAAAAACGAGCGGTGGTTAATA
>NZ_JBGCCD010000026.1:0-73415 GCF_041262405.1 Lysinibacillus sp. RC79 | reverse complement strand
CGCTCAGGTCCGAGAGAAATCTGATCGGGTCACCCGAAGAATCGCTCAGGTCCGAGAGAAATCTGATCGGGTCACCCGAAGAATCGCTCAGGTCCGAGAGAAATCTGATCGGGTCACCCGAAGAATCGCTCAGGTCCAAGAGAAATCTGATCGGGTTGCCCGAAGATCTGCTCAGGTCCAAGAGAAACCTGATCAGGTCACCCGAAAAACTGCTCAGATTCCAACGAATACAGCCCTCCACAACATAAAAGCGGAAACCTACGCAACTCAAAGCAATCCCCGCCTAAAACAGATAAAAAATCAAAAAAAGAATAGCTTGACATCATTCTAAATAGCACAAACATCACATCTTTTTCAGCATATCATAATGGGGAAAGCGTTTTCTTCAATTAATATAGAAGAAAGGCACTACAATTTAATCAAATATGCTGAAAACCACTTGCTAATTTAAGTAAGCACAAAAGCGTTCTTGCATGATGTACACTTCATTACTTGTTTTATTACGACACTTAAAAGAGAAGGGTATAAAACCTTGATTGGCTAATCAGTTTGGGATAGTCATTCCGAAGAATTACGACTTGTTGTAATAATGATCCACATCCTGCTGTTAAGTGCTACATCTTATCTTATACAAGCAAAATTGTTCATATTGATATCCACATTTATATTCGTAAGACGCGATTGGTTTGTCATGTCAGATCTAGCATTAAAAAATTCTGTAAATTTGATGATTTCAGCTAGTTCAGACAAATATTTGTACGAATATAGGAATTCTGCGAAAAAATTTTGCAAAAACCTTAACTATTTCATACGAAATCCGTATAATAAATCAAACAGTGTGAAAATTGTCCATTTTCTATCGATTAATTGCGTGAATTTTTTAAATTGTGTTGACGTGGGGAACGATAATTTGTACACTGTGTACATTCAATTGTTTTTTGGAGGAATACATTCAATTAAAAAAGTTAGGATTTGATGGTTATGATCGTATGTAAATTTGGTGGAACATCTGTAGCAAGCGCAGAACAAATTCAAAAAGTAGCAAACATTGTAAAATCTAATCCGGCACGTAAAATCGTAGCCGTTTCTGCACCTGGGAAGCGTTCTGGTGACGATATAAAGGTAACTGATTTATTAATTAATTTAGCAATGGCAGCATTAAAAAATGAAGATATTGAAGAAGAATTGCAAATCGTTGTGAATCGCTTTATGGCGATTGCGGATGGTTTGGAGTTAGATTATACAATTTGTGATGTAATCGCTGAAGATTTACGTGAACGTGTACAAGGTGATCAATCGAATAAGGAATTATTTATCGATAGCATCAAAGCGGCAGGGGAAGACAATAACGCGAAGCTAATCGCTACTTATTTTAATTCAATCGGTATGTCGGCGCGCTATGTAAGTCCAAAAGATGGTTTGGTCGTCAATGATTTACCTGAACGCACGTATGCTTTACCAGAGGCTTATGCAAATTTAGCGCCTCTAAAATATACCAAGGAAATTATTGTATTCCCAGGTTTCTTTGGTTACACTAAAGCGGGCATACTGCGTACATTTGACCGCGGTGGCTCTGATATTACAGGCTCTATTTTAGCAGCTGCTGTTGAAGCAGAGCTTTATGAAAACTTTACGGATGTGGATTGTGTGTTTTCCGCGAATCCGAAAGTTGTGAATGATCCAGTGGAAATTAAAGAAATTACGTATCGCGAAATGCGCGAATTATCCTATGCAGGCTTTTCTGTTTTCCATGATGAAGCATTAATGCCTGTTTACAAGATTGGGGTGCCCGTTAACATAAAAAATACAAATAATCCATCAGCCCCAGGTACTCGTATCGTACCAAGACGCTCTGTAACAGGACGTCCGGTTACAGGTATCTCGGCAGACAGTGGCTTTTCAACTTTATATGTGTCAAAATATTTGATGAATAGGGAAGTAGGCTTTGGACGTAAACTTCTACAAATTTTAGAAGATGAAAATATTTCATATGAACATACACCGTCTGGTTTAGACGATATTTCAGTCATTATGCGTTCAAATCAAATAACACTAGAAAATGAAGAACGAATTCTTTCTCGTGTGAAAAATGAGTTAAATGCGGATGATGTGCAAATGCGTCATGGTTTTTCTATGATTGTTATTGTAGGCGAAGGCATGCGTAATAACACAGGTCTAGCGGCACGTGCTGCAACTGCGATTTCAAAAACAGGTGCAAATATAGAGATGATTAATCAAGGTTCATCTGAAGTTAGTCTAGTATTCGGTGTGCTACAAGAATTTGAAAATCAAATTTTACAAGCACTTTATGGGGAATTTTTTGCACATGTGAGAGTGTAAGGAAATAAAGCTTAATCGGTGGGGGTTCTTCATCCCCACTGAACGGCCAGTTAATGTCCTACCTAATTTCTTTGCCTTTCGCTAAATGTTGGGTAGAAATCTTGGTACCTGACTCTTAGCTTTTGGTACAGATAAATGACTGCTCGTTTACAGCGCTAATCCTTGAACTGGATTAGTGTTTTCTTTTTGACGGGAATACGGTAAAATCAAGGGCGTACATTGATTGGAGGTCTTTCTGTTGAAAAAATTATCGATTGGTATGTTTCTATCAATGATTGGCATACTATTTGTTTGTTTAACGATCATGGATATATTACCGTCCTCGACAAAAACGATGAAAATTGTCTATATCGGTATTGGCTGGGTGTTTATCATTGCGGGATCCATTATTCGTTTTAAAACCTTAAAACAAAAGCAATAACGGAATATTTCTCGAAATTGGATTGTGATAAAATACGGATTTGTGATACAATTTCAAAAAAAAAAATAATTTGAGTATTATGAAGTTGTGATGCTGTACAAAATTCAAAAGGTTTATATTTGGGACAGACTAGTAATTTAACTTCCCTCTAAAAGAAGTTTCCCACTTCTAAGCGTGAATGTGTGACTGCACCAGTTAAAGCGGGAGATGAACTTCGGTTAGATGTAGCCTAAAGTTGTCTCTTTTTTTGCCATGATATAATCAGGTTGGATAGATGAAAGATTGTTATATCCCAGAAATATCAAAATTCATTAATGCTTATAATAGAAGATAAGGCATGAAGTGAGGTGATTTGATATGGCAAACAAAGCCTATAAGTTTCGTCTGTATCCAACGCAAGAACAAGAGAAACTTCTTGCGAAAACTTTCGGTTGTGTTCGTTTTGTCTACAACAAAATGCTTTCGGAGCGAGAAGAAATGTATGAGCAGTTCAAGGACGACAAAGAAGCGTTAAAGAGTCAAAAATTCCCGACTCCTGCTAAATATAAAAAAGAGTTTGAATGGCTTAAAGAAGTAGACAGCCTTGCCTTGGCAAACGCTCAACTGAATTTGCAGCATGCATACAACAATTTCTTTTCTGGTCGTGCCAAATTTCCGAAGTTCAAAAATCGTAAGGCAAAACAATCCTTCACAACCAATGTGGTAAACGGAAACATTATGCTTTTGGATGGCTCTATCAAATTACCGAAACTAAAACTTGTAAAAATAAAGCAACATCGGGAGATTCCGACCCATCATATCATCAAGTCTTGTACGGTATCTCGAACTAAAACGGGAAAATATTATGTTTCTATTCTTACCGAATATGAACATCAATATATACAAAAAGAAGTACAAGATGTTGTTGGGTTAGATTTTTCCATGAATGGCTTATTTGTAGATAGCGAAGAAGGTAAGACAGCCAATTACCCTCGTTTCTATCGGCAAGCCTTGGACAAATTAGCGAAGGAACAACGTATTCTATCACGCAAAAAGAAAGATACTAATCGTTGGCACAAACAGCGTCTTAAAGTAGCGAAGTTACATGAAAAAATCGCCAACCAACGGAAAGACTTTCTGCATAAGGAATCGCATAAAGTAGCAAAAAGCTATGATTGCGTGGTGATCGAAGATCTCAACATACAAGCCCTCCATTTTGGTAAAAGCGTTGCAGATAATGCATGGGGCATGTTCACAACTTTTCTTAGGTATAAGTTAGAGGAGCAAGGGAAAAAGTTGATCAAAATAGACAGATGGTTTCCTTCTTCTAAAACTTGTTCCAATTGTGGTCAAGTAAAGGAGTCCCTATCACTTTCTGAGCGTACGTTCCACTGTGATTGTGGGTTTGTAGCAGACAGGGACTGGAATGCCGCTATCAACATTAAGCATGATGGATTGCGCTTATTATCCTTAGCGTAGCAAAAGAACTCTTGGAACAAGAGGGATAGCTCGGTCAGTTTTCGTTGGCTACTAAAAGAAGCGATTAGTCGAGAAGCCCCCACTTCAAAAACTGTTAGGTTTTAAGTGATGGGTAGTTCACGAATGAACAGTACAAATTCTTCTTTGTAAGAATTTGTTTTTTTATTTTCTGAATAGGAGGCGAGATCATGCCTGTACTACGCAAAGAAGATATTCATATTTCCGACCATTATGTTGCCATCCAAACAGGTTCGCCGATGAAGGTCGTATCCTCAGCAGTACATAATCCGGGCTTTGGCTTTTATACACATTTGATGAATCGTTCAGTGCCCTATACGTATGATGAACGAAAACCACAGCTAGAATTACAACGATTTTTACAGTCAGAGGGCTTTCCCATTGATAATACGGTGGCGATGATGACGGCTGTCTATGCCCGGTATGCAACAATTCGTGAGTTTACATATGAAGGAATTCATCTTGTCATAATGATTACGGCTGGTCTTGGCAATGCTGTCGATATTACGCGTGCCTTCCATCGTCAGGAGCAGTATCATGCTGGGACTATTAATACGTGGGTACTAATAAATGGGAGATTGTCGGATGAGGCTTTATTTCAGGCAATGATTTCTACGACAGAGGCAAAGGTCAAGGCACTTATGGATGAGGGCATAACAGATCCAACAACGGGTACACAAGCTACAGGTACTTCAACAGATAGCTTGTTGATTGCCTCAACAGAGGAAGGTGACTACCATCAATATGCAGGACCGATTACGATGCTAGGAAAAGTTATTGGCCACGGTGTTTATGAAACGATGCGTGAGGCCATTCAAAAATATAAAAAAGATAAGGAGGAGAATCCTATATGATGGCACTGATGATTGCCTGTATCATCGGGCTTGTTTTTGATTTAATAGTGGGTGATCCTCCTAAAATGCCTCATCCAGTACGCTGGATTGGGAAACTCATTCAATCTCAAACAGAATTATGGAATAAAGGAAGAATGAGAAAATTCCGTGGCATGGTGATGGCGCTCGCTGTAGTTGGCACAACGATGTTTGTTGTGACGGCTATTATGCTACTATGCTATCGGGTAAGTCTGCTATTTGGCATCTTGGTTGAGGGCTTATTAATTGGGATTGGACTAGCACAGCGTAGCTTGAAGGAAGCGGCGATGGCTGTCTACGAACCGCTCGTCAAAGGCGATTTTGCTGAAGCTCGCGTGAAGCTTTCTTGGATTGTCGGACGTGATACGGAGAAGCTTGATGAGGATGAGATTGTACGTGGTGTTGTGGAAACGGTCTCAGAAAATACGAGTGATGGGGTAACAGCTCCTTTATTTTATGCCTTCTTATTTGGCGCAATAGGGTTATGGGGCTATAAGGCTGTCAATACGTTAGACTCTATGATTGGCTATAAAAACGAGAAATATAAAGATTTTGGTATGTTTGCTGCCAAGCTAGACGATGTACTCAATTTTATACCAAGTCGATTAACTGGCCTATTGATGGTACTAGGTACGAAAAATGAAACAAACGTATCTCTCGGTAAGCGCTTAAAACGTTGGGCACAGGATGCGAAAAAACATCCAAGTCCTAATAGTGGTTATTTAGAAGCAGCGACAGCTGTTCAATTGGGGGTACAGCTTGGTGGAAAAAATACATATCAGGGTGTCGTATCATATCGAGCAATAATGGGCGAGAAATTAGTTCCATTAACAAAAGAGCATATTGCAACGTCTGTGATTCATATGCGTATTGCGACCTTGCTCTTTACGCTTGTTATGTTAGCAGTGGAGGTGTTAATTTTTGCAATTACCTAATCACGGAGCAAATCCGCAAAATGTTTATCATCAGCTAGGACTTAATATGCCCGAAGAGGTGTATGATTTTAGCGAAAATGTTAATTCGGCAGGGCCACCCCCGTTTGTTGAGGCGCGTTGGCGGACATTTTATCCGCTTATTCAACGTTATCCAGATCCGGACGGTGAGCCGTTTTTATCAAAGGTGTCAGTTTTTCATGATGTTCAGAAAGATTCTATATTATTAGGCAATGGTGCATCGGAGCTTTTTAGTGTTCTAGTGAGATGCTACGCCAATAAGCGTGTTATTATCGTACATCCAACTTTTTCAGAATATGAACGAACATTAACAGCAGTAGGCGCTGAAATTGTGCCGATTATTGTCGAGGATATTGTCCACTACACATTGCCGATGGAGCATCTAAAGCGTGAAATGGTGAACGCAGATGCTTTATATATTTGTACACCGAACAATCCGACGGGGGTGCTTCCAAAGAAAGAGGAGCTTCTCGAATTAATCTCTCACGGTGCAAAGGTCAATTGTGAGCTTGTCATTGATGAGGCATTTATTGACTGGGTAGATGAAGCCTGTTCATTGATCCAATATGTGGCAGAAAATCCTCATTTGATCATCGTTCGTTCGATGACAAAAATGTATGCGATTCCAGGATTACGCTTAGGCTATTTAGTGGCGAGCCCAATAGTTGTTGCTGATCTAAAGTCTATCCTACCGCATTGGAACTTGAATGCCTTTGCCCTTGTTATAGGTACAGGCTGTTTAGATGAACATGTATATTGTGAGCAAGCCATTGCCTATGCTAAAAATCAACGGGAAGCGCTACAGAGCTATTTACAAGAAAATGGTTGTCAGGTGACGAATAGTGTAACGAATTATGTATGTTTTGCATTACCAAAAAATCAGCAAGCAGATACATTTTTTACATACTGTTTATCAAAGGGCGTCGTGCTGCGCCATACAAAAAACTTTATGGGCTTAAATGGTGAATGGTTCCGAATTGGAATTAAGGATATTGCAGCCATGACATATTTACAGAATTGTTTGCAGGAGTGGTTTAACTTCTTTCAGCAGAAGTCTCCCACCTCTTTAGTTGGTGAAATGAATGAGGTTTTAAGTCTCCTTTCAGCGGGTGTCCAATCATTCGCTGAAATAGAGGAACTCAGTCTAAGAACGCCACGTCCTGTGGCAACGACTGAGTGACCAACTTCGTGTTGGCCTAAAGCCTCCGGCGGATGTCACGGAATCGGAAAGGAGTGCTTAGGGGATGTTAGCCTAAAACCATCGCATCCATGCGATAACGGCTAACTGACCTGCATCGTGCAGGCCTAAGCACAAAGCCGATTCCGGACGCAATTATGCCGGGGCATAATTGATTGCAAATTAGGGGTGAGAAAGTTGACAACTTTTTATTTAGTGAGACATGGTGAAACGATGTGGAATAAAGAGCAGCGGCTACAGGGATGGTTAAATTCGCCATTATCTGAAAATGGTATTTTACATGCAGAAAAACTTCGAGATCATTTGGAGAATGTCTCTTTTACAGCGGCATACAGCAGTTCAAGTGGCCGTGCTAAGGAAACGATGCATATTCTTCTAGGTAATCGACAGCTTCCAATCTATTATGAGGATAATTTACGGGAGATTTTTTTAGGAGATTGGCAAGGAAAAACCGTTGAGGACATTATGACTACGCATCGCCTTGACTATGAATTATATACCGATTATCCTGGACAATTCGTCGCAACCCATACGGAAAGCTTTGGTACGGTAACAGAACGAGCCATGTTTACGTTAAAGAAAATTGCAGAAAAATATCCCGAAAATAATGTTTTAATTGTGTCACATGCTGTAACGATTAAATGCATCATTAACGCCATTTTAGGGCGCAGCATCAATCAGCTGTGGGCAGAACCATTTATTAATGGTACAAGTGTCACGATTATTGAACAAGTCGAGCAACGATGGCTCGTGAAAGATATCGGTAACATTCAACATTTACAATAGGAGGCGTAACTAATGCCACTGATTTTCATTACAGGGGGAGTACGCAGTGGTAAATCCCACTTTGCTGAAAAAGCGGCTGTTACTCACTATCAAACAGAGTTTAACCAAGCGCGACGACTTATTTATATTGCTTCTGGAGTAGCATTGGACCATGAGATGGAGAAGCGAATAGTGCGTCATCAGGCAGACAGACGTGCACAAAATATTGAATGGCTGACGATAGAAGCACCTTATGACATAGCAAATACATTACATAAACTGACCGATGGAGATATTGTGTTATGGGACTGTGTTACGACTTGGCTGACAAATGCTTTTTACGAGGGTTTTGACACGGGAACTCCCTGTGTGGAACAACCTGGCTGTTTAGAGCAAAAGCTTGATGTTTTAAAAAAAGCGGTAGAGACGTTACTTGAGAAAAGGGTGACGTTTTTTATCGTCTCGAACGAATTATTCGATGAGCCTCCATATTCTAGCGAGGAAGTAGAATTATACCGACAAACCCTTGGGAGATTACATCAATGGTTCGTTTCTATAGCGGATGAGGCATATGAAATAAATTATGGTGTCGTAAAGAAATGGAAATAATGAATGACACTTTGAAAATAAAAAGAAGGAAGGCAAGACGATGAAAAATTTCTGGCATAGCATACAACTTGCATTTCAATTTTTTACAGTTTTGCCGGTACATAAAGAAATTCCTTTAACTAAATCAACTATTACAGGGATGTTCGCCTTTTTGCCGTGGATAGGGGCTCTCATGGGTACAGCAGTGGCGGCGGTAATCTATGGTTTGACAGAATGGACGGCAAGCAGTGAGATCCTGCTTACCTTTGTGATTGTCGGATTATTTGCCTTATTTACGGGTGGTTTACATTTAGACGGTTTTATTGATATGGGGGATGCTTATTTTTCGTATCGAGATCGTGAGAAGCGGCTTGAAATTTTAGATGATCCACGTGTTGGCGCATTTGGAGTGCTATCCGTGCTATTTTTAGTGCTTGGCAAATTTGTCATACTGCATGAGTTATTCGTACAGTATAAGTTAGCGCTGTGGATGCTTGTGTTTATTCCGTTACTAACACGAGTAGGCATGAGCTTTTATTTTATGTCGCTCAAGTGCTCAAAAGAAAAGGGGCTAGCCTACTTTTTTAAAACACATATTAAACCGGGATTACTTATTTGCTTTATGCTTTTAACACTAGTTGTAGCGTATAGCAGTTTGTTGTTTGTCGTAGGCTTCACCATTGTTCCATTCGTGTTGATGGCTGTATTAGCGATTGCCTTTTTAGTCTTTCGTCAATTTACAGTGCGAAACTTTGGTGGCGTTTCTGGAGATTTACTTGGTGCATCAATTGAAGGAATGGAGGTTGTTCTGTGGGTGACGTTGTTATTGTGCACTTAATGAGACATGCACCAACTAAGGAAAATTTGGAGAAGCGTTATATCGGCTGGACAGATTCTTCATTAGCTGATGCATCTTTGCTAGCTATTTTAGATCAAGATGTCACGAAGGTGTATGGTAGTGATTTGCTGCGTTGTAGGGAAACAGCTGCTCATTATTTTCCGAATGCAATATACGTGTCTGATAGGAGATTTCGAGAGTCGAACTTCGGTGAATTTGAAGGGCGCACATATGAGGACTTAAAATCAGATAGTCGTTATTGTGCATGGTTAGATGATCCCGTTCAGTCACCACCTCCAAAGGGGGAAGGCTTTGATGCTTTTTGTGCACGTGTCATTGAAGGGTTCACTGTACTACCAAAAGGTGAAGATGTTTATCATCTCGTTGTCCATGGTGGAGTGATTCGAGCACTTCTTGTAGAATTTGCACCGACTGAGCAATCTTTTTGGTCGTATCAATCACCGCATGATAAAATGTTTTCTTTAACGTTTACAAGAAAGGCTTGGGAGGAGGGAGCGAGATGCATGTCTTTATCGGAGGCGCCTATAGTGGAAAAACCGACTATGTCATGAATTTGCTTGCAGGACAAAAAGTTGAGCTAGTAGATGGCGATCTACCTGATGGTACTCCTACCTGTGATGTACTAGTTATTAAAAACTTAGAGAAGTGGCTCGTGACACAAGATCTTGAGGATGATGAACCTCTTGTTAGAACCATTTTGACAAGACTAAAGACTCTTGAAGAAAATTGTGCCCTGTATATTATAGTGACCGATATGGGACGTGGAGTAGTGCCGATGGAAAAGCAGGCGCGATTATTGCGCGATACATGTGGGCGTTTGTACCAGGCATTATTTGCTGAAGCCGAACAAGTCGTACGCATTTGGTACGGTATAGGAGAACAAATCAAATGATATAGTTTTTGAAAAATTTAGAATGCTTTTCATAAAAAATGTTGGGGATGACGATTGTTAAAACGTATGCTATATATATTAAGTTGATTGGAGTGAAGGCTGGGTGACTCCTTGGGGATCAGCATCTCATCGGACGCCCCCAGGAAGCTTTGCTCTGCGCGAAAGCAAAGTGTCAGCGACAATGTTTTATCTGTGCGAAAGCGAAGCGACAGCAACAATGTTTTAACTGTGCGAAAGCGAAGCGACAGCAACAATGTTTTATCTGTGCGAAAGCGAAGCGACAGCAACAATGTTTTAACTGTGCGAAAGCGAAGCGACAGCAACAATGTTTTAACTGTGCGAAAGCGAAGCGACAGCAACAATGTTTTATCTGTGCGAAAGCGAAGCGACAGCAACAAAGCACCCAGTCGGAACGGAAATCAACCACACGTTATAATGAGCAAATCACTAAATATAAAAGGAAAGAGGAAATGGAATGGATCGACAAAAATTGATGAAGTTGACGCTTACAGCTATGGTAGCGGCAATTTGTGCAGTGGGTGCAGTCATTAAAATTCCAACACCATTTATTACAACTGCTGCGCTTGACGCTGCTCCTGCATTTTTAAGCGTTGTATTTTTATCTCCAGTATTAGCAGGGGTTGCAGGGGCAATTGGGCATTTGATTTCAGCCTTAACTTCGGGTTTTCTATATGGACCACTGCATATTATTATCGCAGTAGAAATGTTTATTGTTGTATGGGTCTTTGGGGTTATGCATAAAAAAGGAATGCATTTCTGGAAATGGCCTGTGGCATTTATATTAAATGGCGTTGTGGCACCCTTACCATTTTACTTTATCATTAGTCCGGCATTTTACTGGGCGTCACTGACTAGTCTTCCATTGGCAACACTCATAAATCTGGTGATCGTTGCAATTGCGATGCCAATTCTCTCTAAGGTGTTTGTGCGTAAGGAAGGTCGAGTACATTGAGAAATGCAATAAAAATAGGTGAGCTGATTGCTACAACAGATAATTCCGCAGCAATTGGTGAAAAACCACAAGATGTTGTGTCTGCTCCAGACAAACTAACGGCATACTTAACGGCACGTGTTACTTTTTTAGAGCAGCTTGCTGCAAATGCTTTACCAAGCCATATTTTACTCGCTAATTTTTCAGGGGATGCAGCATGGTCTCGTTATGTTACGGGCATTCAGCAGGTTTTTGATGAGGCGGGTCTTAATTGTCCGCAAATAGACGGTAGTACAGAGTCCAATATGCCGACTCTACAATCAGGCTTGTCTATAACGATGCTAGGTGAGCAGCAAAAACGCACAGCGACTATGCATGAGCAGCTTAGTTGGTACACCTATGGACTACCGCTTGTAGGCAATGAAATTCTTGCCCAACCTGAAGATGTCGCACAGCTGCAACCTATTTTTCAGGCGTGGAAAGAGGAAATAGTGCAGCAAGTATGGCCAGTTGGGTCAAAAGGTTTACAAGCGGAATTTACCCGGCTTTTTGGCGAGCAACAAGTTAAAAGTCCGTTAGATGTTGAGAAATCGGCTGGTCCATGTGCAGTAGTTTTGCTAGGAATACAGCCAGAAAAAGAGCAGCTAGCACAAAAAAAATTCCCTAGAAATTTTGAAAAACTACGTAAAACTGCATTGTAATTGGGCTTGCTTCGAGAAAATGTAGCACTTTAAAAATTTTAAAGTGCAAAACGCCTATTGCAACAATAAACACAATATGTTAGATTTGTTTAGGAGTTAAAACACAATATATAGTATTTTGGACGAGCGGTACCAATATGGTTTAAAAGGGAATTCGGAAAAAGAGTCATCTTAGGCCGAAGCTGTCCCCGCAACTGTAAGTGCTGACAAATGATGAATAGGCCACTGTGAAGAACGGGAAGGCCATCATTTGGAGGAAGCATGAGCCAGGAGACCTGCCGAGATGTTCAAGACAGCAACACATTCTTCGGGGATTGAGAAGTGGAGGCGAGAGATTTGTTCACTTCTTTGTGTGCATGTCCTTCATTTCCATTTCCGATTTTACAGCGATCACGTAACCGATAAATGTTGCGTGATCGTTTTTTGTGTTGCTGTAGAAGGAAAGGGAGAGAATGTATACATGACAATTCAAATCGAACAGCAAATGACTAAGCTCAAGAAAAGTTACACGGAGGATGAACTCGAAAGTTTTGTAAGGTTATCGGATCGATGGCTACGAAAAAACGACAATGCCACATTTGAAGCATGGGCAGATGCGATGATTTTACAAACGCTTAGCCTCATTGATGAGGAGGAGCCATACTGGACATTTGTTGCAGCTCAAGTTTATTTAGAAAAACTATATGATCAATTTGCAATGCGCCGTGGAGTTTCAGTGAAGGATGTATATAAAGTTTTCCCAGAACAATTAGCACACTATACAGAAGCTGGTTTGTATCATGAAAGTTTAACAACAAAGTATAGTGAGCAGGAGCTTCAGGAACTCGCTTCTTTTTTAGAATCAAGTCGAGATGAGTTGTTTACGTATATTGGTTTAAAAACATTAATGGACCGCTATGTAGTCCGAGATTACACGAAAACACCAGTGGAGCTACCGCAGGAACGATGGATGGTTATTGCGATGACCCTGATGCAGGATGAAACAGAAAATCGTTTAGAAAAAGTACGTGAATCTTACTGGGCGATGAGTAATTTATATATGACTGTTGCCACACCGACATTATCGAATGCAGGTAAAACACATGGACAGTTATCTAGCTGCTTTATCGATACAGTAGATGATAGTTTACAAAGTATTTATGACACGAATACAGATGTCGCAACATTATCGAAGTACGGCGGTGGCATTGGAGTTTATATGGGCAAAATTCGTAGCCGAGGCTCATCTATTAAAGGCTTTAAAGGTGCATCAAGTGGCGTTTTACCATGGATTAAACAACTTAATAATACGGCGGTTTCAGTCGATCAGCTAGGTCAACGACAAGGAGCTATTGCTGTTTATTTAGATATTTGGCATAAAGACGTCTTTACGTTTTTAGATTTACGCTTAAACAATGGGGATGAGCGTCTGCGTGCCCATGATATTTTCACAGGGCTGTGCTTACCGGATTTATTTATGGAAACTGTTGAGGAACGCGGGGAATGGCATTTATTTGATCCGCATGAAGTGCGAGAGGTCATGGGCTTCTCATTAGAGGATTCCTACGATGAGAAAAAGGGTGACGGCTCTTTCCGTACAAAATATGCGGAATGTATCGCGAATCCATTATTAAGTCGTGAAGTCGTACCAGCCATTGATATTATGAAGCGTATTATGCGCTCACAGCTTGAAACAGGCGTGCCGTTTATGTTCTATCGAGATGAAGTCAATCGCATGAATCCGAATAAGCATGAAGGGATGATTTACAGTTCGAACCTGTGCACAGAAATTTTCCAAAATATGTCAGCTACTGAATTTGAGTCGATTACCCTAGAGGATGATGTCATCGTAACGCGTCGCAAGCCTGGAGATTTCGTTGTATGTAACTTGTCATCTATCAATTTAGGCCGAGCAGTTCCGGCTGGTGTTCTAGAACGATTGATCCCAGTTCAAGTACGTATGTTAGATAACGTTATTGCGCTAAATACAATTCCAGTAAAACAAGCAGAGCGTACGAACTTACGCTACCGTGGTATTGGGCTTGGAACATTTGGCTGGCACCATTTATTAGCTTTGAAAGAAATTCAATGGGAGTCTGAGGAAGCTGTAGAATTTGCGGACAAGCTATATGAGGAAATTGCCTATTTAACGATTCGTGCTTCTAACGATTTGGCATGTGAAAAAGGAGCCTACCCATTATTTGAAGGTTCAGATTGGCATACTGGTGCGTATTTTGACAAACGTGGCTATGACAGTCATAAGTGGAATGCATTACGTGCCGCGGTTGCTGAAAAAGGTATGCGTAACGGCTATGTCATGGCAGTTGCACCTAACTCATCAACATCCATTTTAGCGGGCAGTACAGCTACGATTGATCCGATCTTCCAGAAGAGTTATTCAGAGGAGAAGAAGGATTACAAAATTCCAGTAACAGTACCAGATCTATCACCTGTGACGACTTGGTATTATAAATCTGCTTATTTTATCGATCAAAATTGGACAATCAAGCAAAATGCTGCACGAGCACGTCATATCGACCAAGGCATTTCACTTAATTTATATGTTCAAAATACGATTAAGGCGAAAGATTTACTAGCATTGCATATGAATGCTTGGGCGAGCGGTGTGAAAACGACTTATTATGTGCGCTCAACGTCTGTAGAATTGCTAGAATGTGAGTCTTGCGCGAGCTAGGAGGAAGTAACAATGACAACTATTACAAAACGACAAATTATGGATAAGGATGCACCGAACCGTTCAACAGGAATCGTGAACGGACGCTCTTCTAACATTTTAAACTGGGATGATGTCCGTTTTAGCTGGGCTTATCCAAAGTATAAAAAAATGCTAGGTAACTTCTGGACACCGTTTGAAATTAATATGAGCAATGATGTCAAACAGTTTCCAGGTCTATCAGCAGATGAACAGGAGTCCTTTTTAAAAATCATTGGCTTGCTGGCACTATTAGATAGTGTACAAACAGATTTTGCGGGGAAAGTAGCCGATTATTTAACAGATTCAAGTTTGAATGCACTCATGATTATTTTAGCGCAACAAGAGGTAATCCATAATCACTCTTATTCCTATGTGCTATCAAGTATTGTGAACAAAGACGAGCAGGATCGTACGTTTGACTTTTGGCGTACAGAGCCAGTGCTAGAGCGACGGAATGATTTCGTTATTAAGGGCTACCAAGCATTTTCAGAGGAGCCAACTGTTGAAAATATGCTAGAAGCGATTGTTTATGATGTGATTTTAGAAGGTTTATTCTTCTATTCTGGCTTTGCGTTCTTCTATCATTTAGCACGCAATCAAAAGATGGTGGCCACGTCAACGATGATTAATTATATTAATCGCGATGAGCAGCTACATGTGGATTTATTTGTGAAGATTTATCAGGAGCTATTAGAGGAATATCCTGAATACGATACACCTGAACGAGCAGCTCGTGTCCAAGAGATCTTCCGTGAAGCCGTTCAGCTAGAAATCGATTGGGCCAATGAAGTGATTGGCGATAAAGTTGCAGGCCTCGATGTCGAAGATGTGCACGATTATGTACATTTCTATGCCAATGTACGCTGTAATCAGCTTGGCGTAGAGCGTCCATTTGAAGGTTATCGCAAAAATCCATTGAAGTGGGTTAAAGCGTATGAGGATGTTGACTTAGGAAAAACAGATTTCTTCGAGCAACGTTCTCGCCAATATGTGAAGGTCAATGTAGAAGATAACGGCTTTGATGATTTGTAAGAAGGAACCACGCGAGCGAAAAGCTTGCGTGGTTTTTTTAGTTAAGGCAAAACTAAGTTGATATTGACGAAGTGTATACTTTTGTATACACTTGTATGCAAAGAAGGTGAATTAAAAACAAGAAAGAAGTTTTCGATATGCTGAAGGTTGGATTAAAAAGCATGATGGTAGTAGAGGCGTTAAGGGTTGATTACCATGCTACAACAATATCAAGATATTACGTGTCTCGAAAAACTTCATCGCAATTGGGAATGATTTTCAGTTATAATTAGGAGCGAATGTGATTTAAATGGAACGGAGACGAAAGAATGCAAGCAATTAAACAGCTAGGAGGGTATTTAGGGCCCTATAAATTTTTTACCTTGATTGCGCCATTATTAATGGTGCTAGAGGTAACGATGGATTTACTGCAGCCTACTATTATGCAGCATATGATCGATACGGGTATTGCCAATGGCGACAATCCTTATGTGCTGAAAATGTTCGTATGGATGCTAATTAGTGCGATATTCGGACTTGTTGGTGGGATTGGCTGCTCCTATTATAGTTCAAAGGCAGCTATCCATTTTGCATCGGATGTTCGTCAGTCACTTTATGAAAAAATGATGACGTATTCGGCAAAGGAACGTGATGCTTTTACTACAGGGAAGCTTATTACGATTTTAACGAGCGATGTGGAAAGTGTTCAGCGCGCGTTTATGATGACATTGCGTATTTTTGTGCGTGGTCCACTATTATTTATTGGAGCCGTTATTATTGTTTTTGTGACGGCACGTGAGCTATTTTCTATACTTCTTATGATCGTGCCGATATTGATTATTGCGATGTACTTTTTCACAAAGTACTCAGGTGTGCTATACCGTAGAGTGCAGGAAGCAATTGATGGTGTTAATACGAAGCTTCAAGAGAATTTAGCGGGGATTCGTGTCGTTAAGGCGTTCCGTCGTGAAACGCAACAGATTGAACAATTTAGTGGACTTAATGATACGCTGACGAAACGCTTTATTACAGCCGAGCAAATTGTTGGCGTGCTCGTGCCATTTACGATGTTCGTTGTCAATCTAGGAATTGTAGCAGCGCTTTGGCTTGGGGCTATTAAAGTAGAAGCCGGCACATTACAGGTTGGTGTAATCCTCGCGTTTATTAACTATTTAACGATTATACTAAATGGATTGATGACTTCTAGCATGGTGCTGATGCAAATTGCACGTGCTATTCCTTCAGGGGAGCGTATCGTAGACGTCTTAAATAAAGAAGTAGCGATCAAGGAAGCAGAAAATCCGCTTACATCACCAATTCAAGGGGCGATTGACTTCCAAAATGTGAGCTATCGTTATTATGAATCGGCTGAGGATGTTCTAAAAAATATCACATTTTCCGTAAAGCCGGGACAAACGGTAGGCCTAATCGGAAAAACAGGCAGTGGAAAATCAACGTTAGTGAAGCTATTACCACGTTTATTTGACCCAACGAGTGGAGAAATCCGCTTGGATGGAAAGCCTCTCAAAGATTATGCATTATCAACTTTACGTAAACATATCGGCTTTACCTCTCAAAAAGCATTACTGTTCTCAGGTGCAATTAACAATAATATCCGTCTTGGCAAGGAGGATGCAACATCCGAGGAATTACAGCAAGCTCTAGATGCAGCGTGTGCTACTGAATTTGTGGACCGACTAGATAAAGGCTTAGCGCATGAACTTTCACAAGGGGCAACCAATCTCTCTGGCGGCCAAAAGCAACGATTAGCGTTAACGCGTGCACTCGTAAGAAAGCCAGCTATTTTAGTACTGGATGATACAACATCTGCTCTTGATAGCGCCTCTGAAAAACATGTCCAGCAAGCTATTAGCAATCAATATAATGATACAACGACGTTTATCGTAGCGTCTAAAATTGCTTCTATTCAACTGGCTGACCTGATTCTAGTATTAGAGGACGGCGAAATTGTAGGTCAAGGTACACACCAACAGTTATTGCGGAATAATAATCCCTACAAAGCAATTTATGCTTCACAGCAAGAGGCTGGTGTACAACAATGAGTAAAAGTCAACCAAAGCAAATGAATTTTGGACGTGGGCCACGTATGGCTGGGCCAGCTGAGAAAGCTAAAAATCAAAAAGCAACGATTTCTCGTGTGTGGCAATATGTGAAGCAACAAAAAATAGGGCTTTATTTCTCTATCCTTTTTGTAGTAGCTTCTACATTTTTAAGTTTAGCAGGTCCGTATTTAATCGGACATATCGTTGATGAATTCATTATGAAAAAGGACATTGCTGGTACGGTTCGTCTAGGTATTGTTCTTGCAGTTATCTATACAGTAGCGTCTATTTTTACGTGGCTACAAACATATGTCATGATTCATGTGGCGATGAAAACAATTCGAACATTACGACTGGAACTGTTTAAAAAGCTACAAACGTTAACACTGAGATTTTTCGATCAGCGTGCACTCGGTGATTTAATGAGCCGTGTGACGAATGATATCGATAATTTAAATACTGCACTTGCACAAAGTGTGACACAAATCGTATCGTCGGTCTTAACGGTAATCGGTGTTAGTATTGCTATGTTCTCACTTAGCTGGCAGTTAGCAGTCGTGACGCTAATCATTATTCCACTAATTGTTTTTACGACGAAGCAAATTGTCAAACGTAGTAGTAAAAACTATGCGGCACGTCAACGTGATTTAGGGAAGCTGAACGGTTATATTGAGGAAATGATTACGGGGGCGGAGGTTGTAACGCTTTTTGGGACAGAACAACAAACGATTGAGACGTTCCATCAACAGAACGAAAATCTCCGTAACTCGGCACAGCGAGCTGAAATTACTTCAGGTCTACTAGGCCCAATTAATAACTTTATGAATAACTTAGGTTTAGCTGTTGTTATTGGCACAGGAGCATTGTTATCGGTAAAAGGGATCGTTTCAATTGGGGTTATCGCCGCATTTGTCACGTATACGCGTCAATTTTTCCGACCGTTGAATCAGCTATCTAATCTTTTAAATACCTTGCAGTCGGCGATTGCTGGGGCAGAACGAGTCTTCGAAATTTTAGATGAACCTTCGGAAGTAGCTGACAAAGAGCATGCCATTGATTGTCAAAGTTTAAAAGGGGATGTGTCATTTCAACATGTATCCTTCAGCTATGTACCAGACAAGCCGGTACTGAAAAATATTAGCTTCCATGCCAAGGCAGGAGAAACTATTGCACTTGTCGGACCAACGGGATCTGGGAAAACAACGATTATCAATTTGTTAACTCGTTTTTATGATGTCGATGCAGGTGAAATTTTGATTGATGGTCATAATATCGAGGATTACAAAATGGCAACGATCCGTCAAAGAGTTGGTGTCGTACTTCAGGATACGTATTTATTCTCTGGAACGATTCGTGAAAATATTCGTTTCGG
The DNA here is from genome assembly GCF_041262405.1 of Lysinibacillus sp. RC79. Lineage (NCBI taxonomy): Bacteria > Bacillati > Bacillota > Bacilli > Caryophanales > Bacillaceae > Lysinibacillus > Lysinibacillus sp. RC79. The sequence continues at coordinate 54,257 of NZ_JBGCCD010000026.1, read as the reverse complement.
TAAACTTGATGCTACAGATGAAGAGGTAGAAGAAGCGGCGAAAATCGCGAATGCCCATAACTTTATTAAATATTTACCAGCACAATACGATACACCTGTACAGGCAGGTGGAGCAAATTTAAGTCAAGGTCAACGACAATTATTGGCTATTGCCCGGGAAATTCTTGAAAATTCAGATATTTTAATTTTAGATGAAGCTACATCCAGTGTGGATACGCAAACAGAGGTCGATATTCAAAAAGGTCTTCAGCATTTAATGCAGGGCCGCACAAGCTTTGTTATTGCGCACCGCTTAAAAACAATCGAAAATGCTGACCAAATTCTTGTTATTCAACAAGGTGAGATTGTTGAACAAGGCAATCACCAGCAGCTCATGCAAAAGCAAGGTATTTATAGTAATCTACAGCAAAAACTTTTGCTTGAGCAAGTGGAATAACATATAGAAGGCTGTCTATTAAGTATGTAAAAACTTATTAGACAGTTTTTGTTTTTAGTTATTGTAGAAGGCATTTGGAAATGTTATGATGCATCAAAATTCAACTTTAGAAAGTGAGGTATAAAAATGTACGAATTGAAAACTAAAGAAACTGATGAGAGTGTCATTGAATTTATTGAAAACGTGGATCATCCTAAAAAGCGTGAAGATGCTTACCGACTATTGGATATTTTTGCTGAAGTAACAGGGTATGAAGCAAAAATGTGGGGGCCAAGTATTATAGGATTTGGCAAATATCATTATAAATATAAATCTGGACACGAAGGCGATGCACCTTTAGTTGGATTTTCTCCTCGAAAAGCTAAAACCAGTTTATATTTTGCCCCAGGTGACAGCGAGCGAGACAATTTATTAAAGGACTTTGGTAAACATACAACAGGAAAAGCTTGTGTTTATATAAATAAACTAGCGGATATTGATGTGGAGATATTAAAGTCGCTCATCCAACGATCTGTATCCTTTTTACAAGAGATCTATCCAAATCAATAATTTTAAGTGCAAGGGCTGTCTAAAGTGGAGTAAAACGCTTTTAGACAGCTTTTTTATTACCCTAATCACCAAAAGTTGATGACTTTGTTAAATCAACCAAACGTTATGGTAATAAGCAAGAAAATTAATAAGAAATTTATTTTTATTGTTTATTCTTTTAGTATCAACTGAGAGGAGATTTTTATGAAAAACATGTTTAAGAAAATAGCTATCTACTTTATAGCGGCCATGCTTATTGGACTTGTGGGGATATTCAGCTATCATCGATATCAGCTTAGTAGGGAATCTGAACTTTTAGATACTAAAGGAACACTTGTAGAGGTCGATCATCAAAAAATCAATGTTTACACTGAGGGGGATGGTCAGGACACGTATGTGTTTATGGCAGGCTCAGGGATTGCGGCACCCATTTATGAAATGAAAGGGCTGTACAGTAAATTTTCACAAGGACAGAAGATTGCAGTTATTGAAAGAGCGGGATATGGGTATAGCGATGTCTCGAAGGACGAACGAGATATTGATACAATTTTAGCACAAACGAGAGAAGCTCTTCTGAAAAGCGGAAATAAACCTCCTTATATATTAGTACCACATTCCATTTCTGGTGTTGAAGCGATTTATTGGGCACAAAAATACCCTGAAGAAATTAAGGGGATTATTGCGCTTGATATAGGTTTGCCAGGTCAATATGTGGAGCATAAAATGGGAGTAGTCGATTTATGGACTGTTAAAGGAATGAATTTGCTAACGAAAATAGGCTTACAACGCTTAATCCCTTCGAAAGTGTATAATTCTGAAGTAATGAAGCAATCGTTTTTAACTGCGGAAGAAAAAGAAATTTATAAGGCACTATCCTTTAAACAAACTTTTAATGATGATATGAAAAATGAGCTATTACAAGTGTACGAAAATAGTTTAAAATCAGAAGAGCTTCCGAAACCAAAAGACACACCGATATTATTAATAGATGCCATTGCTCAACAAAATAAAGATTCGAAATTTACGAATTACCATAGCCAGAAATATGAGGAATTTGCCGAGCAAATTAACATTGCGGATGTGAAAGAATTAAGTGGTACTCATAGTATTTATTTATATAAACCTGATGAAATTTATAATCTTGCGATAGAATTTATGAAGACAAAAGTTGGCAACAAAGAAAGGCCGAGGTAATGAAAGGATTTACGATTTTAATAGTAGAAGACGACCAAATGATTGGCGATTTGATGCAAAAAATACTGCAACGTGAAGGTTACGACGTAGTATGGAAAACTGATGGACGAGAAATTATGAACATTATCCATCAAATTGATTTAGTAATAATGGACATTATGCTTCCAGGGGAGGATGGCTATCAGCTAACAAAGAACATTAAAAGCTTAGGCTTAAATATCCCCATTATTTTTCTTTCAGCTCGTAATGATATAGAGAGCAAGCTTCAAGGGTTAACAGTTGGTGAAGACTATATGACAAAACCATTTGATCCGAGAGAGCTTCTTTTAAGAATGCAGAAAATGCTAGAACAGCAATATGGGACATTTACGCAAATCCAGCATCTATTGATTGATATAGAGCATCGTAAATTATTTAAAAATAATATAAATGATGAAATTTCATTAACAGCAATCGAACGTAAAATCTTCTTTTATTTACTTGACAACAAGGATAGGGTGTTAACGAAGGATCATTTTTTTGACTATTTATGGCCGCTTGAAGATCGAAATCAAAATATCATCAATGTTCACATCAAAAAGATCAGAACGAAAATAAATGATTCATCAGGTACCATCCTACAAAATATTTACGGAGAAGGGTATCGATTAAATACCTACATAAAGAAATGACATTAAAAACAAAATATCGATTATTATTATTTACTGCTATAGTCAGTGTTCCAATCGTATTGTTAGGAATCAGTGTGTCGATGTCTATTATTTATGAATTCGCCTTTAAAACTAGAAATAAAGGCACTCCATTCCATGAATCTTTCGCCTATCCAACTATGCTGATTGTGTTCTTCCTATCATTATGTTTACTAGCATTTTTATTTTCGAAATCGATCAATTCATTATTGACGAAAATTAATACGCTAAACAAAACGATTCGAGACTTAGCAAGTAATGAAAGAATACCGAGTACATTAGTTGTTGGCGGTGAGGATGAAATTGGACAGTTAATTCAGTCAGTTAATATCCTAATTGAGCGAACTACCTATCGGGAATTAGAGCTAAAACAACAGCAGGAGCAACAAAAAGAGCTACTACAAAAGCTAAGACACGACATTAATACACCGTTAACAGCGATCCGTTTACAACTATTTTATCTAGAAGATTACTATAAGGAACAACCAAAATTGGTGGAATCTTTGAATGAGCAAATTCAATATATCGCTAGCTTAACGAATGAATTTAATTTGCAGTCCTTAGATACAATGGCGAATTCTTATATCGTGGCGGAAGAAGTGCAACTCACGATACTGTTAGAAATGATGATAAAAAAGTGGAGCTATTTATATAGAATGCATAACATTGAACTAATCTATCGTCCAGAGGTAACACATTTAACATGGACGAGTAATGAACTATGGCTACAACGAATGTTCGATAATGTGTTCCAAAACACATTGAAACATTCCAATGCTACAAAGCTCGAGATAACAATGAAAGATAATAAGATTTTCATGATTGATAACGGTATTGGCTTTGAACAAAATCGTGTAAGCGGGGGTCTTGGTTTGAAGATCATTGATGACATCGCTAGAATTCTTCAAGTAAGCTATTCACTCTATTCAAACGAGGAAGGGACATCATTTTGTTTTTCTATTTCAATCTAAAAACAACGGCTTTTTCATTTTGCCGTTGTTTTTTTATTACATCGAACAAAGCTAGGTGTTGCTGCACATCCTTCAGCCATAGGTGCTAAAACAACAATTGGACAACTGTTTCGGCAGTGTTATTAATTAAAGATAGGTTAGTGAGATAAGTGAATAATAATACTTGTCACATTAATTTCGGGAATCGAAATTGTAAAAGAACCATATAAAACTATAAAAGGAGGAAAGTTTATATGAACAAAAATTTCCCTGCGAGTGTAAGTATGGTTTACATGATGACGAATAATGAAGTCGTGAATCAAGTCATTGCCTTTTACAGAGACATGAATGGAATGCTCACCTTCGCGGGTGCCTACCCGACTAATGGGAGGGGTACTGGTATAAGGAAGGTATCAGCGGCAACGCCAAACAATGGTGTCGATCCCCTTACGTCACAAGGAGCTTTGACCTTATCCCGTGATGGTCGTTTCCTTCTCGCAGTGAACGCAGGCAGCCATAGTATCAGCAGTTTTATCATTAGTGACAGCGGTGTGCCCGTTCTCGTGGACGTGAAGCCATCGGGAGGTGCTCAGCCTAATAGTGTAGATGTGTTTGGTAATCTTGTCTATGTTGCTAATGTTGGGAATGCCGCAAACAATTATGCATCGAACATCATGGGTTTTCGTATAGATGAACACGGGCGCCTTACTCCTATTGCTGGTTCTTCACGTTCTCTCAGCACTTTCAATGCTGAGCCCGCTCAGGTTCTCTTCACACGTGATGGTAGTAAGCTCCTAGTAACCGAGTATACTTCAAACCGTCTTAGTGTTTTCAACGTAAATCAAAATGGTACGGTTACAGAACCAATCGTTAATGATTCTTATGGTGATGGCCCATTGGGTGCCTATTTTTTATCCTCTGGAATCCTCTTAGTTACTGAAGCAAGTTCAAATGCGTTGTCATCCTATTCAATGAGCAACGACGGGATTCTTCATGTGATTAGTGGCTCTGTACCTAACGGATATAAAACAGCATGCTGGGTAATCACAACAAGAGATGAACGTTTTGCATTCATTACTAATACTCTAAGTGGCACTATTTCCACCTATCGAATCGATAACAATGGAGCATTGTCTGTGGCAGGACATATTACTAGTACACCAATCGGTACAGCTCCAGGACTGCCGATGGATGTTGGAGTGAGTAAAGATGGACGGCATTTTTATACCCTCAACGGAAATCAGGGAACGGTCTCTGTATTTGCTATTCAAGAGGGAGGAAGTCTAGTTAGATTGCAGGTAGCCGCTTGGACTCAACTCCCTTATTTTGGCTCGCAAGGGTTAGCGGTTCTTTGATTTTAAGTTGGGCGATAAATTATAAAAGTTGGGTGATAAACCAAAGTTAGGGCGATAAATTAAAAAAGTTGAGCGATAAATCAAAGTTGGGCGATAAATATTAAAAGTTAGGCGATAAATTTAAAAATTAGGGCGATAAACCTTGAAATTGTTCCGATAAATCAAAAATTTGTTCCGATAAACTTTGAAATTGTTCCGATAAATCACAGAATTGTTCCGATAAATTGATTTGGACCCTATCGAACTAGCTTTGTTCGATAGGGTCTTCCAACAATGATTCAATAACATGTTTTAATTGAAAGATAGAAGATTGTTGACTCTCGCTCTTCTTGTAAATAAAGACAGTCTCTATTACTTTATTTAACTGCGGCAAATCGTAATAGTGAATGTTGGAGTAGTAATAAAGGTTAATTAGTTTTGTATTTAACACAGCAATTGTATTGTCTATTTGTAGGAAATCAAGGATACTACTTACCGATTTTATTTCCTTCATCGTAAATGGAACTTGATTCTTTTTTAACCACTCTGCCAACGCCCGAGTATACATACAGCCTTTGCTTAACACTAGTAGTGTGACAGGTGAACGTTTCTCAAAATCAATAGTATAAGAATTGTTCGAAATGACTTCAAATGTTTCTGTTGCAATTATGTCATAGTTTAATTCAGGGTAGTGTTTAATAGGATTACTCGTCAATGCACATTCCATTTCGGCATGATGTATTTTTTCATTTAAGGAAGTGCTAGATTCCACAGTGAAATCGACGTCTAACGGAATATCATTTGTTTGTAAGGCATTCATAATGGATGCGCCATAAATTTTAATCGTTGTATGGGAAGTGCCGAAGTTAATTTTTGTATTCGTTTGTGCCGAACCAATCTCTTGTAAAAATTCATCGTACTCCTGTGTAATAAGCTTTAAAAATTTTAAATATTGTGTCCCTACATTCGTAATCTTCAAGCCCTGCGGTGTACGTTTAAACACCTCCTGACCAATTTCAGCCTCCATTTTCTTCACTTTAGAAGTTAAGGCAGATTGAGTATAATTCGTAATTTCAGCGGATTTACTAAGATTTTGCCTCTCCAAAATTTCGATTTTTAATGCTACTTCTTCTATGTTCATGTTGTATTTCACACACCTATTAAATTTTTTGATAGCTACTATCATTATCCTCTATTTTACGCATTCATTGGGCAGGCGTAAACTTTAGATGTATAAAGTTATCCTACACAAATGAATCAGTGTAACAGCATTGGAGGAATTATTATGAATACATATTATAAATGGATCATCGTTTTAGTGGCGACGTTGTCCCAAACTGCGGCAACTTTTGTGACGTACGGCATGGGGCCAATTGCCACATTTTATCAAATTGAATGGAATTTATCATCGCTCCAAACAGGTTTTATCGTTTCTGCCGTTAATATTGGTCCAATTTTTTCGATGATGATGTTCGGCTACTTGATGGATAAAAAAGGGGAGAAACAAATCATCGGATGGGGCTCCATTTTATTAGGATTCTCAGCTTTACTACTCATGTTGGTCAATAATTATGCAGTGTTATTATTTTTATTATTAATCGTGGGCGTATGGTACGGAAGTGCACAAACAGGGGGGAGCACCGCAATTGTGAAATGGTTCCCAGACAAACATCGTGGGCTAGCAATTGGCATTCGACAAACGGGCATCCCAATCGGTGGGGCCTTAGCATCAGTTATTCTTACATATTTGTACCATCATTATAGCCTAACATCGGTACATCTTGTGCAAGGCTTAGTAGCTATTGCCGGCGGATTGCTCTTTTTACTGATCTATCAGGAGCCTAAAAAACGTGTAGAAGTAGCTGCAACCTCTATCACTTTTAAAGAGAAGCTAGAAGCTATAAAAAATAATAAGGATTTGTATCCAATCTACATTGTAGGAATTGTGATGATGACTCTACAAATGATACTTGTTGCCCATTTCATGAGTTATTTACATGAAGAAGGAGGTTATTCCTTAACAGCGGCGGGGCAGTATTTAAGCCTTGTATTACTCGGTGGAATGATTGGAAGGGTAGCTATTGCTTGGATTAGTGATCAATTTTTTGCGCAGAAGCGGGAATATTTATTAATGATAGTGATGGCTAGTACAGTTATTCTTACCGTCATCTTGCCACTTATGCTACATGCGAAAATGTTGATGCTATTATGTTGTTTCTTATTAGGCTTCGTTGCACTTGGCTGGTATTCGTTGTTTATTGCTTGTGTGACAGAGCAATCGCATCCACATTATGTTGGTCTAACTGTGAGTGCAGCCTTGACGTTGAATCAGTTTTTTATTGTGATCGCTCCTTCATTATATGGTTTAATGGTAACGACATTTTCAAGCTATCAAGTAGCGTTGGATATTGTTGCATTAGTTGTCGCTCTCGGTGCAATGAATTTATATAGGACGACCAAAAATATGAAGAGTTCAAAAACGGCCGATCAAATTCAATGAATGACTTAAATCATTCGGTTCACATTCAGTTCATAAACTTGTTGTATTATCCGTTTATAGACAATGAATAACATCTATAAAAGTGATTTTCATCTGTTTCAAGAAAAATGAAACGATGGTAATAAGCGAAGGAGGAATTACAATGAGTAATGTGAATAGAATGAAAAGCTCGTTAGCGAATAGTGAGTGGGCCATTGAAGCACATGGTCTCATGAAACATTTTGGAGAAAATCGTGCTGTTGATGGTGTCGATCTAAACGTACGTGCTGGCACTATCTATGGTGTACTTGGTCCTAACGGAGCAGGAAAGACTACTACTATCAGAATGCTAGCAACCCTACTACGAGCAGATGCTGGATCGGCACGAATATTTGGTTATGACATAGTGAAAGAACCACATATTGTACGTCAATTAATTGGAGTCACTGGTCAGTATGCTTCAGTTGACGAGTCACTTAGTGCAACGGAAAATTTGATAATCTTCTCTCGTTTGTTAGGGTTGGGACGTACAGAAGCCCGAAATAAAGCAGCTGAATTACTAGAAGAGTTCGGTTTATCAGAAGCGGCTAAACGTCCCTTGAAAAATTTCTCTGGTGGTATGCGTCGTCGCTTAGATTTGGCAGCCAGTCTTATCGCACAGCCACCATTGATTTTCTTAGATGAACCGACTACAGGGTTAGACCCTCGAACACGTAATCAAATGTGGGAAACGATCCGTCGATTAGTAGATACAGGATCAACCGTCCTGTTAACGACACAGTATCTGCAAGAGGTTGATGAGCTGGCAGATCGACTTGCCGTTATTGATCATGGCCGAGTTGTTGCAGAGGGGACAGTCGATGAGCTAAAGGCATCTGTAGGTACATCATCTTTACATTTGAACATACAAAATCCTCAGGAGATCCTAGTTGCTCGTGAAACCGTAGAACAAATACTCAAAGTTAGAACAACAGTTTCACAGGATATCGGAAAAATTACTGCTCCAATGGCAAATGTTGACCGAGTTACTGATTTACTTATCGCACTTCGCCAAAAAGGAATTCAGCTTGACGAGTTAAGCGTACAAAAACCGACCTTAGATGAAGTGTTTTTGACAATTACCGGTGAGAATGTTCCCCAAGAACTCAAAGGATCTGAGCAAGTAGAGGGGGAAAGAGTATGAAAAGTCAATTACTAAAGAAGCCGAGCTTCAATCAATCTTTAAGAAATTCGTTAACGATGGCCTATCGAGGCGTATTAAAAATTCGACGTACACCTGAGCAATTGTTTGACGTAACGCTTCAGCCGATTATTTTCACCCTGATGTTCACCTACATTTTTGGGGGAGCCATTTCGGGGAATGTGCAAAACTATTTGCCAGTCATCATTCCAGGTATTCTCGTGCAAACTGTCATCACTACCTCAATCGTTACAGGTGTCCAATTGCGTGAAGATATGGATAAAGGGGTGTTTGATCGATTTAAATCACTACCTATCGCACGCATTGCACCATTGGCTGGGGCTCTCTTGGCGGATACGATTCGATATACTATAGCAACTGTACTCACTTTTACCATGGGATATATCATGGGGTATCGACCAGAAGGTGGATTAGGTTACGTTGTACTAGCGGGGCTTTTAGTTATTGTCTGTGCTTGGGCTATAAGCTGGATCTTTGCCTTCTTTGGTGTCATTGCGCGTACAGCTTCAAGTGTACAGGGAATTTCCATGCTCGTTCTGTTTCCACTTACATTTCTTTCTAATGCTTTTGTTCCAGCCGAGACCCTACCAAATTTCCTGCAGTGGTTTGTGAAAATTAATCCGATTTCACATCTCGTCACGTCCGTTAGAGAACTTTCAAATTCGGGATCAATAGGTTGGGATTTGTCAGCTTCACTTATTGGAGCTGCAATTGTTGTAATCATTTTTGCGCCACTAACAGTTCGTGCTTATATGCGTAGAACATAAAAAAGTCTAAAAGCGTGTTTTGATCAAGCAATTGACAAAACACGCTTTTTATTGGATTGTTGCGTAAAAGCATAGCAAAACCTAAAAACAAAAATTAAAGTTGCAACTGTTGTTGATTCCTATAATAGGATGAAATGATAGAAAAATACATGAATTCAGCAAACGGAGGATGCGATAATGGATAAAGACAAAAGTTCGATTTGGATGGATGCAAGTATTGCTGCAGTTTGGCGAGCAATCACAGAGGAACAGCTACTGTCGCAATGGTACGCCCCAGATTCAACTTGGGAAATCCCTAAATTAGAGGCTGGAGAAGAGATGATTTTCACGTTACTGCCGAATGAACATAATCAGCTTTCAGAAAAATTACCGATGGTATTAACGATTAAAAATGTAACGCCGAATCAAGAGTTTTCGTTTTACTTAGGCATAGAAGAAACACTGATCGCTATTGTCTTAGAGGAAGAACAAAATGGCACCACGGTCACTTTTAATACGAACGGCTACGAGGCTTCTCTCGTTAACTTAAAAACTTTAGTGGAGGGAAGTGAAATCCGTTAACTTGTATGTTTCATGAAAAATTTTATCTTCATTCAGTGAATGAAGATAAAGCCTCCGGCGGATGTCACGGATTTTGAAAGGAATGAATTGTGCCCGCACAATTCAAAATCCGGACGCAATTACGCCAAGGCGTAATTGATTTTTTTTTCATGAAACTTTTTTGTTGTTCATCAGTCTAACTGTAAACGCTTTTGTGTAAAGCAAAGGGGGCGAGCAAAATGTTAAAAGAACAGAAGGACGCTCACTTAACTAGAGCTATGAAAAAGTACGGAGATTATTTAATACGAGTTTGCTATACATATGTACAAGATTGGACAGTGGCCGAGGATTTGGTACAAGACACCTTTGTTAAATATTATGAGAAAATGGAGCAATTTCGTGAAGAAGCTTCCATCAAAACATATTTATATCGAATTGCGATTAACAATTGTCATAGTTATCTTTCAAGCTGGCGTTATAAAAAAATACAAGTCATTGATTATTGGAGCAAATTAAAGAGCCTTTCCAATAATCCTGAAAAAGAAGTATTGATGGGAGAGACGGATGCATTACTAGTGGCATCGATTGAAAAACTCCCGACGAAATACAAAGATGTACTACTACTATTTCACTTTGCAGAGTTTTCCATAAAGGACGTTGCAGAACTGCTAAAGCTACCAGAAAATACGGTCAAAACACGATTAAGGCGAGCGCGTCAAATGGTTGGCATCACGCTATTGGAGGAGGGATTCGAATATGGATCAGATTCGTAATGCCATCAATCAAATGTATAAGGAAGGTAAATTCTCTCATGAAAGTCATGTAAAAACCTTCCGAAAAATCAATCAGACAAAGAGGAGACGAAAACCGTTAACGCCTATTATCTTATCAGTGGTTGTATCAGGTTGTCTGTTAATTAGCTTATATATGATCCTTCTCCAAAATGATATCCAATCAACGACGTCGACGCTTATCGATACTAATCTCTATCCAGAAAAGACAGGAATGGTTAAAGACTATAGCGTATTAACACGACCATGGATGGTAGTAGGGTTAGTGAGTTCTGTGTTCTTATTTATTTTTGCGATATTTGCATTCATGAAAAAATGGTTTTGGCGAGTACTACTATGTATCGTCATTATTATTGCCATTTTAGGGAATATGTCTGAACGAATTGGCTATCGCGTTTACGTACAAAATGAAGCGGAAATTCAAAATGCTATAAAATGGGGACCATTCCATCCTAATACTGTCAAAATGAATGATACAATAACGATTCAACAGTATAGAATTGGCTATTTTTCGGAGAATGGCTTTCAAGGCATTTCAATTTTTAGGCATGATGGAAAAGGCTACGCACTGGATCAAAATATCCAGAGTGAAGTAGATACTATGGATGCCATTTATTTGAAAGACATCCATCACATTGTTATTCCATTATTTGGAAATCATGACATTGAAAAATTAATAATAAACACTGGGGCAGAGCGTATTGAGAAAGCAGTTGATTCAAATGATGCGCAATTAATATCAGTGCCTCTAAAATCAGAAATAGCTACTTCTCAATTGCTGATACATGCATTGGATCATGAAGGAAATACTTCTATTCTCTATAATGCTTCACGTATTTTCACCTATTAACAGCTACCCCGTATGAATATGATGTTTTCATACGGGGTTCATTTTTGACATATCCATGGAAGGAGTGCTCACTACGTCTTAGGTCTTAGAAGATTTTAAAGCGGAGGGTCGTTTTTATAAATGAAAATTCCTATATAATGAATTTATTGGAATATTATATAGCGGGAGGAAATTACATTGAAAAAATTTATGGGACTTGGTTTGGTTATAGGCGCCTCTTTAATTGCGCTATCGGGGTGCAACTCAGTCATACCAGGTAAAACCAAAGATGAAACGATCCTAGTCGAAAAGGATAAAGCAGAAAAGTTGGATGTTGAATTACAATTTGGAATTGGAGAAATAACAGTAGAAAAAGGTGCCAAGGATTGGGTTGAAGGTACTGCTCAATATAATATTGATAAACTGGCACCAAGAGTAAAATATGACTTGCGCGGCAAAACAGGAAAAGTATCGATTGACCATAAAGGTTCTACTAGCGTGCGTTTTGGGAAAATAAAAAATATATGGGATGTTAAACTGAATGAAGATATTCCAATGGATCTCTCAATCGAAACGGGCGCGTCGGATGCAGAACTAGATTTACAAGGGTTGCAGTTGGAAAAATTAAATATTGACACGGGTGTTGGCGATCTCAAAGTGAATTTAGGTGGCGATTGGAAAAAAAGCTTCGAAACGAATATTGAAACAGGTGTTGGGCAAACTACTGTCATTTTACCATCAGAAGTTGGGGTAAAGCTTACGACGGAAGAAGGCCTCGGCACTTCAAATATAGAAGGCCTCATTTCTAAAGGCAAAGGGGTTTATGTAAACGAAGCGTATGACAAAGCGGATGTGAAAATAGAGGTCAACTCAGAAATCGGAGTTGGCGACATTACATTCAAATTGGATAAATAAAGAAAAGTTTAGTAGGCTACTTTAAGTGAAGTAGTCTACTTTTTTTGGTAGAAACCTAGGTGACGGATAGATTGACAAAAGTAGTGGATAGAAGAGTCAAAGACGTGGATAGAAGGGCCAAAAAGATGGATAGAAGAGTTAGAGTCGTGGATAGAAGAGCCAAAATGGTGGATAGAAGAGTCAAAGTCGTGGAAAGAAGCCCAAAGTCGTGGAAAGAAGAGCCAAAATCGTGGAAAGAAGAGCCAAAGTCGTGGATAGAACAATCAAAATCGTGGATAGAACAAATAAAATGCACGATAGCAGAGCCAAAGTGACGGATTGAACGTCAGCCCCCACATTTGAAGAAGAACCACTATATTTGCTTATCGCCAAAAGTTGGAGAAGATTTTTTTATTACATATGCAATTATATATTGATTGGAGTGGTGGCTTGGCTACTCCTTGGGGGGATCAGCGTTACAGACGAGATCCTGGAGCGAGCCCCGCGAGTGAAGCGGCTCATCGGAAGCCCCCAGGAAAGAGCCCGGTCGGAGCGGAAATCAACCGCCCGTTATGCCATTTTAGTTTATCTATAAAAAGAATTTTAACAAAGTGAAACCTTTTGATAGGGTTATTTACTCTAAGTATTGAAAGGAGGAAACAGCATGGAACATGACTTATCGATCGTTAAACAGGCTATTGCAGGAAATAAGGAAGCGTTTGAGCAGCTACTCATTCTAGAGGAAGAAAAATTATTTTATACTGCGCTTTCTTATGTTGGCCAAAAAGAGGATGCGTTGGATGCTATTCAAGAAGCAGCGTGTAAAGCCTATCTAACCGTTCATCAGCTAAAGCATCCGGAATTTTTCTCCACATGGCTGTTTCGCATTTTAATACATGAATGTTATCGTTTGCTAAAAAAAGGGCAGAAAATCATTCCTTACGAAGAAAGTGAATTATTAAATCGTTTACAGGAGCAAGAAAATGTTATTGCGAATCCAATCGATTTATCGGATGCTATAGAGCTTTTGAATCATTCTCAGCAAATGGCCATCATTTTATTTTATTATCACGATCTACCGATTAAAGAAATTGCAGAAATAATGGAAAAGCCAGTTAGCACGATTAAAACGTATTTGCATCGTGGGAAAAAACAATTAAAGCGAGAATTAGAAAGGAGTGCAACGTTCAATGAAAAAGTCATTTAATGAAAACGGACCCCTTCCAGAATTCCCTAGAGATGAGGTACGAGCAGCAATTGCAAATGGAATAAAACAAGCAGAGGAGCAAATAAATATGACTCAAACACCTGTACAAATGAAAAGAAAAAGCAAACGTAAACCATTATTATATGTAGCAAGTACCGCAGCCGCATTTAGTATTATGGTAGGTTCCGCCGCATATGTATCGCCAACATTTGCAAGCACATTATCACAGCTACCAATCGTCGGTTCGGTATTCGGTAACTCTGGTTTACCTGGGTTAAAACAGGCAAGTGAACAAGGGTTAACGAGCACTATTGGAGAAAAGCATACAATTAACGGTATTTCAGTATCGGTAGATGAAGTCCTTTATGACGAATCTAATATTACGGTAGGATTTACAATTGATTCTGAAAAGGAATTAAGTAATGAATACTTTGGTGCAGGGCTTGATTTCACTATAAATGGTAAAAATCCTGAGGCGAGTTCTGGTTCCTATGGTGAAAAAGTTTTAAGTCCTACAGTTCGTACAGGTATCGCGACATTTGATGTGAAGGACAACATGCCAGATTCCTTTGAAATGGGCTTAGTGCTGGAAGGCAAAGGAGGGGAAAAATGGGATTTCAAAGTGCCAGTTAAAAAAATTACGGATATTGTTTATGTTCCTGTAAACCATAAGCAACAAGCAGAGGGCATTCAACTGGATGTGTCCAAAATTTCATTCAGCCCATCAGGTATAGCACTTGACTATAAAGCTACTGAAAAGGGGACAATTGATAATTCACAAGTTGGTGCATCGTTTATAGAATTCCATATTACCGATCAGAATGGCAAGGAAATTACATCGCATTCAGGTGGGGGAGAAGGTCATTTCGATAATGATGTATGGAACTTTAGTAGTACCAAGTCCTTTGACCCGATTTCAGACGATGTTCAAAAATTAACGATTACCCCATATTTAATGCTTCCTTCAGGCGGAGGTGGCGTACAAACTGATAAAGATGGTGTAGAAACAAAAATACCTTTCGATAAGTCATCACTAAAAGAAGTAAAGTTCCAACCATTCACAGTAGAAGTTCCTAAACAAAATAAATAAAACATCAAGCGTCAAATACAACCTTTGTATTTGGCGCTTATTTTATGTTAGTTTATAGGAAGCAACTGAATGAAGGAGCGAACGGATTGAAGATTTATACATATAAACAACCAGCGGCAATTGAATCAACAGAGGCAGTAGCCATTTTAAATGAAGTGGGAGAAGTATCTTCTACGGTTCAACGTGTTTATTCGAATGGATTGAAAAAGGCTTTTGACCGCACAATGGACTATCGCTATTTTGTACGTTTCGATGTCAGCGATGTCGTCGGTCAGCCTCTTTTCACATGTAAGAAGATGTCGCGTCGTGGGCGAGTGCATTTCAAAGGGAAGGATTTCGTCACAGGCAAAGAGTATATGATTGCCTATGATGGCTGGCAAATTATGATTCCTGACTTAATCATCACGGATGATGTTCAAACTATAAAACTGAACAAGGAAATGGAGGACTGGTCCGTATTTTCTCTAGATAATCAGCCGATTGCACGCTGGCAGGCTATTTTTTGTGAGACTCATTTTGAGATTACCTTGCAAATTGAAGATAACAGCCCAATACAGCATGAAGCTTTTTTTATTGCGATCGGACAGGCCGTGTTGTTTGTAGGCGCGTAAGATGTCGATAATTTTGAAGAAGTTTCCGATAAACTGAAAAAGTTGGGCGATAAATCAGAAAAATAGGGCGATAAACTGAAAAATTTGCGCGATAAATGAAAAACAGACCCTCTGCTACATAAGAGGGTCTGCTTTCATTTAAATATCAATCATTTCATTTGCCAATTTTTTACGACTAATCCAGAAACCTTGTAGCGTAAAGACAATGAGAGTAGCGCCTAAAAAGACGATACTCGTAACACCTAATGTAACGAAGTCATAAGTTCCTTTGTCAATCGTGAACATTAATTTTGTAACTAGAAGTCCAAGAAATGTCCCAACAGCCAGTCCATAAAGTACAAAGGATAACACTTGCGTCAAAATCAGCTTGATTAACCCTCGAGGTGAAAGACCTATAAGGCGCTGAATCGCATAATCGGCACGTTTTGAGTGAATGGAGTGAAGCAGTGTTTGCAATACGCCGAGACAAGTAGCAGAAATTAAAATAACAAAGACTCCAACAAACAGGCTCCAGCGCTGGAAGGTCATTTCATCATTTTGTTTGATAAATGTCTCTTTATCAGTAATTTTTAAAGCTGGCCAACGCTCTTGTAAGTATGAGAGATCAGCTAATGCCTGCTCTGTATCATCTGCTTCCACCATTATGTTTGTAATGATAGTTGAATCAGAAGATACTATAAAAGAGGACCAATCCATAAATAAATCTATATATTTATTATAAGAATCAAGAGCTACATCAATTACTAGCAATTCACCAATTGACACATTTTGTTGAAGTGTTTCATCAAATGTCCCTGCCATTATACGATCACCAACTGCTAATTGATGTTTTCTAGCAAATCTTTCTGTAATGATCACTCCATTTTTCAAATCTCCTTTAACAGCATCAAGCTTTTTTAATTGGACGTATTTTTCAACATCAATGGCCTCGAAGTTACTACCTTCTTCCCAGCCATTTTCGCCTTCAAGCGCGATCCAAGGTGCTTCACTTCGTGCATAGGCATAGGCCACACTCGGCAATGCCTCAATTTCTTTTATTAGAGCAGGTGTAATGGTTGGGTCATTTAATTCATTATCAATTTTAATCGATGTTTCATATTGAGAGTTAATATACTCATAGGAGCTTTGCTGAGCAGATTTAAATAAAGAGCTACCAAATATTAAAATGACCATTAACCCGATAATGCTAAGTATAATCGGCATATTCCTTCGTACCTGTGGCATAAGCTGCTGACACGCTAAGTAGGCTTCTTTGCCGAGCACAGTACGAATAGGCTTCAATGTAATTTTGAATAGTGCTGTAAAGAGGTATGGCATTATATAAAGGAAAATTCCACTGACAAGTAATGTGCCAATTAAAATCATGAGTGCCCCTTGTCCACTATTTTTTCCGATTTGATAAGCATTCAAAAACAAGAATAGGGATATGAACGCAACGCCACTTACAACAATCGTTTTCCATTTTGTCCATCGTAAACTTAAATTTTCATTCTCTGTTGCGATTTGTAAAGGTAATAGACTTGAGCTTTTATGAACTTGCCACTGTGTGATTAGCTGGAGCAATAAAAAGCTTACAATAGCAATCACCAACACAAAGATAATAGGTAAATCAGTTTTTGCATCTGGCATTTTCATCAAGCTAATGAGTTGTGGTAGCCAACTTTTTATCACCAATAAACTGACCGCTGTCCCTAGTAATACGCCAAATCCAATGATTGAAGATAATTGCAATTGTACAATGCGTCCTACTTGCTTGGTAGAGGCTCCAAGTGCACGAAATACCATAAGCTGTTCTTTAATTTTGTAAAATAATAGCTGGAACGTTGACAGCAGTAAGACACTTGAAATAAGTAGTATGAAGAATGAAAGTACAACCATAAAAATGATTAATGCTTGTAAATTTCTCTTAAATTCATCATAGTCACTCATGACATCTACACGTAATGATTCATCAAGCTGTTTCAAATCTGTACCAACTAAGGTAGCCATATTATCTTCCGTTTTAATGAGTGCAAACATACCGGCTGTTTGTGCATTACTATTATTCATCCAAGTTTTCAACTCATCATTTTGCATAAGGATAAAATTAGGACTATCTGTACCTTTAAGGGGTGGAAGGATTTCTTGTATCGTAAAGTTGCCAGTATTTGCTTCAACAGAGTCTCCAACCGTTTTATTGAAAGTAACGTTTAGCGTATCGCCGACCTCTTTGTGGAAAAGACGTGCCACATTTTCAGCAATCACAACTTCGTTCGGGCCAAGATCGACATTAAAATGATAGCGGCTTTTCACTAAGTCGTCGTTTTCCACACCAACTGTATAAAATGATGTATTTTTCTCATTCTCAACATTTGTTTGAGCTAGTGACACACTCGAAACTTTTGTAATACCAGGCATTGCTTCGAAATTTTCGATTTGCTGTGAAGTTAACAGCCTATTTTGATCGGGGTTATAGCCGACCATTAAATCCATTTCGCCATATAATGCTTGTATGTCTTCTTTCATTTGACTATGGGCATTCCATATGTAAACACTCATTGTCATGACAAGGCAAATGGAAATGGTGATAATACTAATACTCGTTAATACATTGGCCCATGCTGCACGAAATAGCTTCAGAGCAATGGTACGCATCGTAAACATTACACATCACCTCTAGTAATCAGCTTGAACTTCGCTAAAATACAATCTAAATCCTCAGCTGTTTGCGTATTTTGATAGGAATCCACAATGGCACCATCATGGAAGAATAAAACACGATTTGCATAAGTCGCAACATAAGGATCATGTGTCACGAGTAACATGGTTTGATTCATATTTTTTTGCAAGTCTACTAACAGCCCTAAAATTTCATCTGTCGTATTCACATCCAAAGCACCCGTCGGCTCATCTGCCAGCAATATTGGTGGATTTGCAATAATAGCGCGGGCTATGGCCACTCGTTGCTTTTGACCACCAGAAAGCTCATTTGGTCGATGTTTTGCCCATGCAGCAATATTAAGCTTTTCCATCATTTGCTGTACGCGTACTTTGATCTCTTTACTCGGTACATCATTGAGGATAAGAGGGAGCGCAATATTATCTTCAACTGACAAATCCTTCAACAGATGGAATGATTGGAAGATAAAGCCGATATTCTCTTTGCGGAATTTCGATGCTTTTGGCTCTTGATAAATATCATGCGCTTCCTTTCCAAATAAGAATAACGCTCCTTCAGTCGGTTCATCGATGGCGCTAATCATATTGAGCAGTGTACTTTTACCAGAACCACTCGTCCCCATAATGGCCACCATTTCACCTTGATAAATCGTACAATGGATATTTTTCAATGCATTGACCGTATGATGCTTTTGCTGAAAGATTTTTGACATCCCTTCGATGCGTAACACTTCTGTTAAACGTCCTTCGGGAATTGGAATCGCATTAATAACTCCTTTCAACGGATTGAACCCATTCATCTATATATGCCCCCTTTAATTGTTGTCGTAAAGCTTGTAAGCCTCGGCGAATATGTGTTTTCACAGTACCCTCAGGACATTGTAAAATCGCTGCAATATCTTTTACCGAGTAGTCTTGATAAAAACGTAATAGTAAAACCGTTTTGTATTTTTCCTCTAGCTTGCAGAGAGAATGCCATAAATCAAGTTCTTCTTCGATATATGTAGGTGATGTACTATTGAGATCCTCTAATGTATGTGGTTCTACAAGCTGTACAGAGTTTTTCTTTGCAAGATAAGTTTTACAGCAATTAATAATAATGCGCGTTAACCAGGTAGAAAAATATAGAGGGTCGTTTAATTTAGGTAAACCCTCATATGCACGGATAATGGTCTGTTGAAAAACTTCTACGGCGTCATTTTCATTTTGTACATAAACATAGGCCATTCGATATAACTTATGTTGCTCCTGCTCAATAAGCTGATAAAAAGCTTGTTCATCTCCGTTTTGTGCTAGCTGTACTAATGATTCTTGCTTTGTAGTAATGAAAATCGCCTCCTTCCGACTATTAGACTTGGCAAACCATCATTTCGATTCAACTTTTTTTATTTTATAGAATTAAGTGGGTCATCACCAGAACGTGGGGGATGATTTCCGTTCCGACTGGGGGCGTCCGATGAGCCACTTTTGTTGTTGTTGTTGTTGTTGTTGTCGCTTCGCTTTCGCACAGAAAACATCCGCGTCGCTGCAGGGTCTCGGGCCAATACGAAGTTGTTCACGTAGGCGTTATCACAGGACGTAATGTTTTTAGCCTTCGTTCCTCTATCGCTAATCACAAAGAAGTCGCTCAGTCTTCACTCCAATCAACTTATATACAAGTGTCATCCCAAACTTATTGTGTTGTTCCAATTTAATAGATAAAGTCCAATTTATGGTTAAAAATTAATTTATTGCTATAATACCATTAATAGAGTGGGAGTTATGGAAGTTTATAGAAAGTAAACTGAAATAACCAATAAGCTTGTTTTAAGGAGGAAATATAGATGAAGAAAAAGCCTATTTATGTGGAGGTGGATATACGAACACCTATCGACGAGGCTTGGAATTATACCCAAAACCCTAAACTGCATGAACAGTGGTATGAAACAACTCTATTGGCTGTACACAAGATACGTTTTTTCCGTCTCCTTTTTTAGAAATAGACTATCAAATAACAAGAAAATAGATCCTTATTGAAGGAATCTGCCTATCTTTACTAGAAGGTCATATAGACACACTAATAAAGGGGTGATTCGTTGCGATTAACTAAAGGGATTTCAGGTTTTGATGCAGACCATCTAATTGAACAGGATATGCGATCTTTCCAGTCGATGGTTTATCATTTAGTTACAAGTGAACAACGAGCAAAAGCTTTACAATTTATTGATCAACCTCATTTTGTTTATATGCAAGGATTAATTCAACTGGAAGATGAACGTTTGACGATTCTTCATCATAGGCTGATGCCTTATATTGCATTTGCTAAGTTTGATGAAGAGCTAAGCTTTCAATTTTTAACAAAAGCTCAATTACACAAATATTTTCCGATGCGTAAATGCCTTACTGCCGATACACTAAATACATTGTTGACCCAGGATAAGAAGCTGCACAGCTTATCTGAGGTGGAATGGAAATACATTTCACACTTTGACAGTAAAACAATCGGAGATGTTATGTTTAATTATTGGGATTAATATTTTAATAGAAGGAACAGCTTACTTTTGAGGCTGTTCCATTTTTTTGTATCAAAAGACCTACTTTGTATTTTAGGGGTAGTCCGTCTGTCTGAAATCTATAGATTTTATAATCCGCTAAAAATTACACAAAAATTAACTAGTTATTTCGTTTAATTCAGGAAAAATTCCAAATCAATCCAAAGCTGGCTTAGGAGTGTTAGATTACTAATGGTGTGCAAAATTTCACTTCTTTCAGCGGGTGTCCAAGCATCTGCTGAAAGAAGTTAAGCCTCCGGCGGATGTCACGGAATTATGCCGAGGCATAATTGATAACAAGGCACATTAGATTGCATTTGGAAAATAAGGAGAATTTGAAATGAATTTTAAGTCAATTAGTAAAAGAATCGTTTTTTCCTTCAGCATTGTAGTAGCAGTAGTGGTTTTATACATTGGTTACAATTTTTATGCAGTCCAGCAAAGCAACAACGCAACGGAACAAATTATTGATGAAGAAATGCAATTACTAATTTCAGATTATGAGGAAGCCCAGACCATTGGGCTAAGAATTGCGGCAGCTAGAGGATATGTACTTTCTGGTGATGAAAAGTATAAGAAAATTTTTGAAGATAATGTCAAGCGTGCTGATGAGAATGAGAAACTACGTTTAGCAATATCAGAGACAGGTGATTTCAACAAATTTGCGGAAATGTCTAAAGAATGGAGTAGTTATGTTGAAAAAGAAGTATTTACTGTTTATGATCATGGTCAAATTGAACAAGCAATAAAAAATTTAGCAACTATGAGTGATAAGGCTACGGAAATACGTGAAGGCTTTGAGGGGTTAGCAGAGCATCGTAAGCAATCGATTAATGCGACTGGTGCAGACATTGTCAGCGCAGGCGAGACTAAGCAGCTTACAGGTATAATCGTCGGTGTTGTAATTGTTATCGTTTCCATCATGATTGCATTGTTAAGTGCTCGTATCATTTCAAGACCAATCATCGCTGTGACAAATCGTATGCAACGAATTACTGAAGGTGATTTAAGTGAGCCTGCACTTGTTGTGAAATCCAAAGATGAAGTAGGGCAGCTTACAGAAGCGACAAATACGATGTCCGATATTTTGAACCGTTTATTAAAGCAAATTCAAACAGTCTCCAATGACGTAGCTGCGCATAGTGAAGAGCTCATGCAATCAGCGACAGAGGTAAAAACTGGTACGGAACAAATTGTCGACACAGTCACTGAAATCGCAAGTGGCACAGAAGTGCAGGCAAGTAATGCATCAGATGTAGCGACAACAATGACAGATTTCACCTTAAAGATGACAGATGTCAATAATAGCAGTACGGATGTTCAGCAATATTCCCAAAATGTCATGGCTTTAACGAAAGAGGGCCAAGGTTTAATGAACGCATCTACGGAGCAAATGGCATCCATTCATCATATTGTGAAGGATGCTGTATATAAGGTAGACGAACTAAGTAAACAAACACAGGAAATTTCAAAAATCGTGGCAGTGATTCAGGAAATTGCCGCACAAACGAATTTACTGGCGCTTAATGCAGCTATCGAAGCGGCCCGAGCAGGGGAGCATGGTAAAGGATTTGCGGTCGTTGCAGATGAGGTTCGTAAACTTGCTGAACAAGTAGCCGTCTCAGTGGACGATATCACGGGTATTGTACAAAAAATCCAACAAGAATCTAACATGGTGACATCTTCACTGGAAAACGGTTATCAAGAGGTTGAAAAAGGTACAACTCAAATTGCATCTACAAATGAAACATTCGGCCACATTGCAGAGGCAGTTTATTCGATGTCAACAAACATTGATAGCATGACGACAAAGCTAGATGACGTAGTCCAAAACACTGTCAATATTCATAAATCAGTGGACGAAATTGCTGCTGTATCAGAACAATCCGCTGCAGGCATACAAGAAACTTCTGCAACGATCGAACAAGCAGCCAGCTCTATGGATGAAATCAAAAACAGTTCAGCCAATTTAGCGGACATGGCAGAGAAACTCAACGACCTCGTTGGGAAATTTAAATTGTAATGAAGGCTGTTGGAATTCTGAACTATGCGGAATCATAATAAGTACAATTAGTAAATGCTACACCGAAAATTGAAAATCTGTTAAACCAGCAATTGACGAGAGAATCGTTTAATTGCTGGTTTTTTATTACGTGGTTTAGATGGGAGGATGAAATAGAGGATATAAATATTCCTTTCTCAAAATAGTATTGTCTTTGCTCTAAATAAAAACCGGTTGTAAATTATTTGTACAAAATTGAATAATAGGAAGTTCAATGGGGATATAAATAAAATAAAACCGACAATAGGAGTGTGGAGATGGCGACACTTGTTGTAAAAAGAGGTATTATGCACCGATACCAAAGCATTGGGCAGGCGATTCAAGAGGCAGAGCCGGGAGATTTTATTGAAATCCGGGATGGGATATACGAAGAGAGCTTCGAAATTTCCAAAAGGCTTACACTTTATGGAGTGGGGAATGTGACCATTAAAGGTGGCGTGTTTATCCGCTATCAGACACTTGTAAATATGCGAAATTTGCGTTTTACTCAAGGGCAGGGTATTTATGTAAAGGGAGATTTACAGCTAGAAAACTGTGTCATTGAGCAGCAAATGGTGCAGGCACAAGTGACCGTAAGCTTCGGTAGTTTAATGATGAAAAATGTTGATATTTTAGCGAGCCCTGTCAATCATTTTGGCTTACGTATTGATAATGGTTCGAGCGTTATTCTTGTGGATACGACTATCCAGCATCATGTAAAGGCTCAAATCTCTGTGCAAAAAAGTGATATCGCATTGACAAATTGTATGCTGTTGGAAGGACGAACGAATGGCATTTTTGCAATACAGGATGTAAAAATGGAGATGACGGATTGTGAAATTCATGGACATCAAAAGGCGCAAATCGTTGCTGCCTCCAGTTCAATTTCAATGACCAATACACTTATTCACCAAGGGCAAGATGTAGGGATGCAAGTTTTCGATAGCTCGAAACTAACGATGGATGGCTGTGAAATCAAGCAACATCAAGACACGCACCTAGTTGTTCATCAAAGTGAGTTGGTGGTGACGGATACTATCTTTTCTGATGGAGTAGGGAATGGCATTTATCTTGGCGAGAAATCTAAGGCGATAATGTATGATTGTAAGATCCATCGACATGTGAAGTCACAGTTGTTAATTGAAAATAGTAAAGCGGAGTTTCGTACATGTAGAATAGAAAAGGGAGAGGCAACAGGAGTTACGGTTGTCAATGAAGCCGATGTATCAATGACAGAGTGTGATCTCCAAGAACACCCGCAATTTCACTTTATTATTGACTCAAGCGGTCTAAAGCTTAATCAGTGCATGATTCAATTTGGGCAGGCAGGTGGTATTTATGGCAATGATCACGCCAAGATTACGCTTCAGAACACAACAATTCGAGAGCTCAAAAGTCATCACCTTTATATAAATAATGCTCGACTATTTGCTGATAATTGTACTTTTGAAGACATAAGCGGAAATGCGATTACTTGTATTGATGCTATTTTTGAAGTTGCGAATAGTGATTTTAAAAACTGTCATGAAGGCCCATATGCAATAGTTTGGTCTGATAAGTCAATGGGGCGTATTGAGCATTGTATGATTGATAAAGCAGATCGTCCATTTTTAGCGATGTCCAATCAATCTTTACTGGAGATGGTTTACACAGATATAACGTCTGTAAAAATACCGGCTATTGTACAGGGGAAGAGTCAGTTATTTATCGAAGGGTATACAAACGAAACAATATGGAAGACGGATGCATCGTCGAGAATAGTTTATTTGCCAGTTAATACTAGCGACAAGGCAAAGCACGTTGTATTAAATCAAGCAGAAACAGACAATATTCAAAAACTGGATGGTAAATTACAAATACCACTTGAAAATTTACAGAAATTTAACAAAACTCTTCTGAAGAATAATATTAATAAAACAGTGTAATAACCGAATAATAAAGTAGGATAAGTAGTTTCAATTATTTTGAAATTACTTTTTTTATGAGATAAAAGCACTGTAATAACGAGGGGAAATGTATAATTAAGATGAATACATATTAAAAAAGTGAGTGTTCTATCTGCTGTCATTGTTCATAACAATCTTAAGCATATTGTTATGTAAACGGTTTCTTATTGTGATTTATAAGCTGTGACGAAGAATGCTATAATTCGACAAAAGGGCTTATTATTTTTATAATAGAATTAATAGATGACAAGATTTGTTATATTAACTGCATTAGAAAACTATTAATTTGATAACAATGACTTTTTTAGAGGTTAAATTATTATTGAATTAATGTAGATTTTGGATTGATTAATTTCCATGTTATATCCTATAATCAGTAAAAATGGTTCATAAAATGGTTGTATTAGTTCGTTGTTTGAGAAATATGAATAATGATTGTAAAATAGTAAATGGATGGATTAGAGGTGAAAAAAGTATGTTTGGACTTTCGAAAGAAGAAATTATGTTAATGCTTGAGAAGGTGGGATTAGAAGAGAAGCAAAAAAATGCAATTGCCGACATCCTGCATCTTAACAATATGCGAATTGAGCAACAACTTGCATTTATTATCCACCTAGTAATTGATGAGCGCGAAAGAAATATTTCAAACAATACATATTTAAATTAGTTAGACTTTTTGATTCATTACATATCGTTTTTTATAAGAATATATTGAATTGACAAATTGTCATGTTCAAAACGATTGTTATTATTATTTTTTCCTACTTATATATGAATAAAATCACAAGTGCTATGTATTTACTAAATACGAAGCGCTTGTGATTTTTTTATCATATCGAGCCTCCTTGTTAAATGGAAAAAATTGAAACTTTTTTAATGTTCAGAACGTAAAGAGACAAGATAGACAAGTATAGGGAGGGGAGTGCTTTGAAGCAAGCTTTAATGGTACTTGATATTCAAAATGATTACTTTAGTGATCAAGTTCGAATGACTGTAGCAAAGCATCAAATTGAGCCAACTATAAATGGCATTAATGACCTTATCAAAAGGGCTGAGAAGTCAAATGTTCCGATCATCTATATTAGAAATGAGTTTGAGCGCACGCATGTACTCTCGAATCTTTTAAGAAAATTTACTGCGTTAAAAGGCAGTAAAGGTGCTGAATTCGATGAACGACTATTAAAAGCCAAGGGTGTGTATTTTTCAAAGAAGGAAGCGGATGTATTTAGTAATCCCAGCTTAATAACGTATTTAAATAGTAATGGTATAAACGACTTAATCGTAACGGGAGCGTTTATCTTCATTCAGTAGGTGTACAAACACCTACTGAATGAAGATAAAGCCTCCGGCGGATTTCACGGATTTTGAATTGTGCGAGCACAATTCAAAATCCGGACGCAATTACGCCAAGGCGAAATCGATAGAATGTTGTGTCACTGCAACAGTGGAAGGGGCTCTAGCTAGAAAATTTGCTATAACTGTTGTGGAGGATGCAGTCGCAGGTGCTACAGATCAAAGTAAGGAAGCAGCCTTAACAAAGTTAGCTACACAAGACATCTTAATCCTTAATTCACAGCAGATTTTAAAAGTGAAAACGACAAAGGGGAAATTTGAAATGACGCTTTTACAACGATTAATTGAGCAAGCTAAGAAACCAAGAGGATTCGTAGGCTCACTGATGCTACGAATTATGAATAAGGCACATAGTGGTATGAATACTTGGCTAATGAAACAGGAAGCCATAAATGATGGCGATATTGTATTAGATATTGGATGTGGGGGTGGAAAAACACTTCAAACCTTATCGAAAATTAATCCAAGTGGTAAAATCTATGGTATAGACTTTTCTGCGCAATCTGTCAAAGACTCTATAAAAACAAATCAAAAGGATGTAGCAAATGGAAAAGTGATCGTGACGCAAGCTAGTGTGTCGAGCATTCCGTACACGGATCAGTTTTTCGATACAATTACAGCATTCCAAACGCATTATTTTTGGCCAGATTTAGCAAATGATGTGAAGGAAGTATATAGAGTGTTGAAGGACGATGGGAAGTTTATTATAATTTCGGAGCTCTACAAAATTAATTATCATATGAAAGCCTATAAAACAAAATCTGAAATCAAGAAGTTGTTTGAAAGTGTTGGGTTTCAAACCGTTACGATAAGGGAAAACACACAAAAAGGATGGCTTTGTATAACAGGGATAAAATGATACATAAAAATGGAGGATATATAAATGAAAAGATGTGAATGGGTGAAGGTAGATGAACCTTTATATGTTGAGTATCATGACAAGGAATGGGGTATTCCTGTCTATGATGATCAGCATTTATTTGAGATGCTCTGTTTAGAGGGGGCACAAGCTGGACTTAGCTGGTGGACAATTTTACAAAAAAGAGAGGGCTACCGTGCAGCTTTCGACCAATTTGATGCTTCGAAGATCATTCTCTATACGGATGACAAGCTACAGGAGCTTCGTCAGGATTCTCGCATCGTTCGTAATAAGCTTAAAATTGCTAGTGTTGTGACGAATGCTCAAGCTTTTTTACGTATACAGGAGAAATATGGCTCCTTCTCTGAATATATTTGGGGCTTTGTGGATCATCAGCCAATCATCAATGAATGGTCGTCCATAGCAGCTGTACCTGCAACAACAGAAATTAGTGAACGAATGAGCAAGCAATTAAAAAAAGACGGCTTTAAATTTGTTGGTAGTACGATTTGCTATTCATTTATGCAGGCAACTGGGATGGTTAATGATCATGTCGTAGATTGTATTTGTCGCAGTGAGGGTTCAGTTAATGAAAATTGATGATATTAAGTCACAGCTAGTAAGAAAGGCAACAATCTTTAAAACAGGTGGGGTTAGACCTACACATGATCTACTAGAAAGCTGGATTGGCTATGTAGGATGGTCATTGCCAACGGAACAATGGCCACAAGGGTTTCAGCCACTAGCGACATTATTTCTAAAAGACCTTCCTTTTGTACCTGCATCACTAAAGCATATTGAGCTTCTGACGTTATTTATCCATGAAGAAATATTTGATCACCTCATAGAAGATGATCTGAGCCGTTTTTTTGAAATAAGAGCATATAAATCTATAGAAGGGTTAATCCAACAAAATTGGCAGCATGACCGTATTCGCGCTTTCCCGCTTATTCCAAAACATATTGATAATGACTATCCGACATGGGATGAAGGAGGGATTCCATCTGATGTGGAGGATGAAATTTTGAGATTAGAGCACGAGGAGGATTTTGAATACTTCGATGATATCGTAGAGGAAATTTACGCAATTCATAAAATTGGTGGCTATCCAGCTTTTTGCCAAAGTGGTCATGATTACGGTAAGGACTTTCCCTTTGTATTACAGATCGCCTCAGACGAAAAGGCTTATTTCAATATCGTCGATAATGGAAATTTCTATTTCTTTTTTAATCCAGAACTAAACGAGTGGCGTGTGCATTGCGATTTTTATTAGCAGTGAAATCATTTCTATATAGAAGGAATTAAGCATCCTTAAAAATTAAGCATCCTTAAATAGATGTTACAGTGATTCATCTATTGATGACATGATTAGGGGGAATGAAGATGAGAAGGGATACTTCCGAAATTAGAAAAGTAAAGAAGGTGAAGAAAATGGAAAACAAAACAGTTATTAAGAGCGGTATTAGCTTTGGCTCGGTATTGGCTATTACTATTTCTTGGAGTGTAAATCATTCAATTATATGGGCAATCATACATGGTTGTTTAAGTTGGTTGTATGTAATTTATTATGCACTAATAAGATAAATAGTGATTAGCATGTGAAATCCAATCAAGAAGCGGGATGAATGTGGAACCTGACGCTGTGCAATTGTTTAGCGATACATTGCAGCGTATACATACAATAGTGAATGTGTGCTTCGTTCATAATTTTGGAGCATTTAGCATAAATAACAAAGTGCTCTTTTTTCGATGAAAAGCTCATATTAAGAAAGATTGCTGACATCTTTCCATGTATCGTAGAAGAAAGGTTGATAGGATGACACATCAAGTGACCGCCACAAGCAATATTGATTTTAATGCTACAGGCGTTGATGAAATATTACAAAATGTAGCTTTCATATTATCTACTTTCGTAATATCTTGCCCTTTTTACAGAGATTTTGGTTTAAGACTAGACACTCTTCCACCTTTCCAGCTTGTCAAAAGACGTAATACCGCACGTCTTTTGGAAAGCCTTCAACGTTTCGTGCCACGAGCTATAGTAATAGATGTTGATTATGTTGGAGATGCATATTTAGGAAAATTAGAACCTGTTGTGAAAGTCATCGTATACGAATAAACTTTTAAGGTGAATTATTTCCGTTACCTTACACAGATTTGCCAGGCTATTTAAATGTTAGCCCGGCAAATTTTATAAGGAGTTTATTATAAATAGACAAAGACCTTTTTGAAGTGCATACCGGGAAAGTGGGATTCATTCATTATTTAACTTCTTTCAGCGGGTGTCCAAACATCCGCTGAAAGAAGTTAAAGCCTCCGGCGGATGTCACGGAATCGGAAAGGAGTGCTTTGTGCAAGCACAAAGCCGATTCCGGACGCAATTATGTCGAGACATAATTGATTGAGATAAACGTATTCTATTAAAAAGATGAAATGGAGAGAATGTATGAGAGGGTTATT
Organism: Lysinibacillus sp. RC79; assembly: GCF_041262405.1. Classification (NCBI taxonomy): domain Bacteria; kingdom Bacillati; phylum Bacillota; class Bacilli; order Caryophanales; family Bacillaceae; genus Lysinibacillus; species Lysinibacillus sp. RC79. Next base: position 24,869 of record NZ_JBGCCD010000026.1, on the reverse strand, counting down.
AAAAGGCATTGTTATATTATTTTCCTTGATAGTAATAACTGCAGCCTTGATTAAGTATAATCAGCCTTCAATTGAAAGACCCATTCAAAAAAATCCCGATACAAATTATAGTGAAGAAATTGGTGAAAAATTACAAAACACGAATTTTACACAAAAAATTATAGTAGCGTTACGAGCAGCAGGCTATTTTCCAGATAGTACAATAGGCTATTTAATTGAATCTCCAAACAATCAAGTAATCACTATACAATTACATAATTTAGATAAACTTGAAAAGAGTACAGAAAGCGAAATCCAAAATATCGTCAACAGTATTGCGGAAACTAATGATCTTCAATTGTTTATCGTTAATCTCAGACTTATTGATGTTCATTAACCGCGCTTAAGGATGGTTAGATACCTCTAAATAGTTAAGGAAAATCTTTGTGCTATAATCAAGAAAAGAGGTGATCATTCTGAGAATTTTAGTTTTAGGTGCAACTGGGCGCGTTGGTAGCCACATTGTTTCACTAGCGTTACGAGATGAACATAGCGTTACAGCTTTAGTTCGTAACCCAAAAAATAAGCTACAAATAAATGATAAAAATTTACATATTGTACAAGGGAATGTATTAGAAAAACAAGATATAGAAAATGTTATGGCGAATGTTGACATTGTGATGAGTGCATTAAACACAGATGGCACAAATACATTAACTGAAAGTATGCCGCTAATCCTTGATGCAATGGAAAAAGAGCATGTGAAAAGAATAATAACTGTTGGAACGGCTGGTATTCTACAAAGTCGACAGACACCAAGTATTTTACGTTATCAATCGAGCGAATCAAAAAGAAAATCAACCTTTGCGGCAGAGGAGCACCATAAAGTCTATCATTTAATGAAGAAATCTGACACTGATTGGACAATCGTCTGCCCTACATACTTACCTGATGGTGAATACACAGGAACTTATCGTATCGAACGAGACTTTTTACCGGATAGTGGGGTAGAAATATCTGTAGCAGATACCGCAGAGTTTGCATATCAACAAATTCAGAGCAAGGAATATGTGAAATCGCGTGTAGGTATTGCCTATTAGATTTTCAATCAATTGCGTAATTAAATATAAGAAGAGGACAAAAAGAGACTGAAAAAACCCATTTTTAAAGGTTGGTAGAACTTTGTTCAGCATAAGGGGGCGTTAATCGAAAAGGGTTAACGCTTTTTTGTTGTTAAGGAAATTTTTAAAAAATGTGGATAACTAAAGTATATAAAATAATCTAAACGTGGGGAATAAGGAAATGTTGATTGAAACATTGAAATTTTTTATGCAGACTAAAGAAATTATTTACGTGAATATCTATAATGGACTCAGTTGTTGAAAACGATGCTAGCTATAGAAGATGACTCATTTTTTGAATATAAGATTTTAAAATAAGAAGGATTATCAGGGGATTTCTGGAATAAATAAACTGAGATGTGAAATTAAATTTAAGGTCCTAAAGTTTGGAAATAGGCGAGTAATTAACGTAAGGAGTGAAGAATATTTCTAATTGTAAAAGAAGTTGTCTTTATATCGTGACTATCTTTTTAATATTTCTCTATTATGGTGTAATTTTATTTTTGTATCTTCAAGATGTAATTGGTGGAATTTCTTTTGTTGCTATACTATTGATTAATTTTATCATCGTATTAATTGCTCGGATCTTACTGAGAAACAAAATATATAAAAGAAGAATCACGTTCGCTACTTGCATTATGTTCTTGCTATTTTGTTTCGAATTCCCTCTTATATTTTATGAAGGAACTTCTCATATCGCATACATATACACAGAACCACTACAGGCCAAAGGTAGTGAAATCTATTTAATTGGCGTAAATAGAGTAGATTTTCAATTTATGGAGAGTATTCAATCTGTTGAAGATCTTTTAAATAAACAGCAAGTTCCTTTTATAAATGTGGATGAAATTACGAATTTTTTTCTTTACAAGAGCAAAAACCAGCAAATATTAAAGTGGCTTCATCTTCAGAGAAATGAAGCAGATCAAATGAAAGACAACGTTAATCATTATCTAGGTAAAGAAGATGTACGTATTAATGAATTTTTTAATCAGGATAATATTGGTGGAAATAGTGCTGGGTTAGGGCTAGCACTAACAGGACTCATTATACGAGGCGATTTACAAAACAACGTAGCAATTGCAGTGACTGGGGCAATAAGCGAAACTGGTGACGTATTACCAATAGGGTTACTAAAAGAAAAAATTCTAATCGCAGAAAAATATGGTTTACCCTCCATGATTATCCCCACTAAAAATGCAGAAGAAGCGACACAGATTCAAAAGGAACAAAATATCGACATGAAAATTTTGGATGTGTCTCATATTGATGAAGCTGTTCAACTAATTAATGAGATGAACGATAAAACTAAATGAATGAAATTTTCGATTATAATTTATGGGCTATAAAAGATGGTGCTTACATTGCAATCATTTAATAATAATTTCAAATTTAATAATTTTAAATAGCTCTACTATATATAAGAGAAAGACCACTCCGTGATGGATAGTTTTTTAGCGGTAGAAGGAATTATCGATAAATAGATAGAATGTTTAGTTATCTTATAAAAGAGGAGGCAGATAAATTTTATGAAAAAGGTCAAGATTGAAAATTCCCTCACAGTACTGTTGGTATCAGATTTTGAAAAATCTAAGAAATATTACGAAAGTGCATTGGGATGTGAAGTGAATGAACATTGGGCGGTTCGAGATGATTTTGGATTAGGGTTTAAATTAGTTCAAGCAAAAGACTTGGAAGATGTTAGACCTAATAAAGGTACTTGGAATACTTACGCTTATGTAAAGACCCATAATGAACTTGACGCTTTATATGATGAATTTATAGCTAATGGTGCAATGATCGTTTCAGAACCTAAAGTATCAGAATTTGATTGGGGCACTTGGAAGGATTTTTCGGTTAGGGATTTGGACGGATATATAATTGGCTTTGGTTCGGGGAGTAAAAATTAATCAAATTATTAAATAATCTACAAAGTGTGCAAGACCTTCAGATCCAGCTGCCAATCTTGGCGGCTTTTCTTTTGTCACTTACGTGGCAGTATAAACGGTTTTAGAGTTAAAAGGGGAGATAAGATGTTAGAATTATCACAAGGAGATAACCTAGCTTTGTTGATGTTATATACAGTGTTCTTAGATTACACTTAACAATATAAACGCTATAACACCCGCTATAACCAATCCTAATTTTTCTTCGCTAAATCTCACATGTTTTATATCAAATGAAATTTAAAAAATACTAGGATTAGTATTATGATAATAATCCACCAACTAGCTCTAGAAGCAGAAAGTAAATATATAAATGCTATTAAACAGGTAAAAAGAAATATTGATAATAAAATACTAATAAGATTCTTATTTCTCATTAATATCATTTCTCCTTTCAGTTGCTTGTTCACGTGCAATTAAATGGTTGAAATAGTAGTACACAAATGGAATTGCAATAGTTTCATCCATATGATTCATCGGGGGTTGTCATCGTAGTTTTCAGTATATACAGATGATTTTTTCATAATCATTCTTCTAACATTTTTCTGGCTTTTAAGTAGCATACCATTTACTCCGAAAAATGAAATCAGTTTTTTCTGTTAATTTAACAAGTTTTGATAAAGTGCAGTAAAAACGAAATTTCTTTTTCTTTCGCCCTGGGCTAAAAAAATAAGGTCACCTTTAAAAATAAAAGAAAAGTGACCTCAAAAAATGATTTGAAAGGCTAGATTCTCTTAATATTTGTATCATCCATTTTTCTTTGCCATAATGGTTAATTGTTGATAAATAATATCTTTATAGTTTACGTCTCGCCATAATGTAATAACATTCAATTCTGCTAGTTCTTGAAGGCAGCTTTGTATTAATTCGTATGCGATAAAATAAGCTAAGCGATTAATACCAAATCGTTTACCTCCATTAATAGAGAACCATTCAAGAAATACTGCTCTTGCATTAAGTGAAGTTATATCGCTTAAAAACTCTTCCATAATTATTTGTTTATTATTCGTAGCAAATGTTATCCACTCTAAGTCTTCCTGAAACGCAAAATATTCATCTGTCCTCGCACTTACTACCTTTGTAGAAAAATACGTTGCAATGCCTTCCTGTAAAAGCCAAGTGAAAGGGCTCTCCCAGTCTACTGTTTCCCAATCAATACCTCTTTTTTCGGATAGTAAATGGTGTAAAGCGTGCCCAAATTCATGAGCAATAATAATTTGTAAATGGCGGTCTTCAGGGGAAAGCTTTTCTAAGCAAAATGCAATTTCTGGTATGATTTGTCGGTAAGTAAAAGCATTACTTCCATATAGACCTACAATTAAATGTACATCCTTTGTAAATGTGATATCGTACATCTGTTCATAGTCCCTTGCAATATCACTAATAAGCTTAGGCATTTTATCTTTTATTTCAATTAACATTGAAATATTTTCCTGGTGCTTTGGAATAGCCATTTTCATTTTTTCATCTACATTATGGCAATGATATCGAAAATATTCTTCAAAATGGCTCGCATGCTTTTCATAATATTTTTTTAAATGATCAATAGTAGGCAGATAATTATCGGTGAAATCTGTAACTGTATCATGAATGAACATGTTCGTCTCCCTTCTAGTAAATCAGCCCTCAGATAGAACTAAATATCGTTTAACCACATTCTCATATTTCACGATGAAAATATCATCACGTTCTTTTAATGAATAAATTTTTGTACCAATTGGTAAAAGGTTAGCTGTACCATTTTTAAAACCATCAGCTTTAGTTGCATTAAATTGTATCTCACCAATATATTTATCTTCATTGAGTTCAAGTTCATCGATCCATTCTATATTGGTTTCTAAAATGTTACCTTCCCATTGGAAAATATCTGCTTGGTTGTCTAATCTTAAAACTTCTGCTGCATCAGGTTTTTTAGATTCATGAGTATCTACTGTGACTGTTTCATTACAACCAACTAAAAATAAACTAAACAATACCACAAATAATAAACAGGATTTTTTCTTCAATATTCCACCCTTTCACTAAGACATTTATAATAAATAAAATTTATTGATTCATCCTTCAAAGTAGTAATTTAATGCAAAAAGAGCTCTTTCTACAATTGATTCTCCATCTGCTTCTAAACAGTTCTATAAATTAATCGGCTGACATTTACAGTTTAATGGAAAAACTGACAGAGGTAAATATTACAAATCTCTTAAATGCTTATGGTAAAGTAATGGGAAATAAATAAAGAAGGTTAATTGACAAAGCGTATACATTTGTATACAATCAAATTGTAGTCAAGGGTATACAAACGTATACAATGAAAGGAGAATGAAAATGAGAAGTGAAAAATTTAAGGAATTTAGAGAAGAGGGACATCATCGTGGGGGACGTCATAGAGGAAGAGACGGTTCTCAACAACGTGGAGCTAAAACCTTCCGACGTGGAAGAGCCATTGCTTTTTTAGAGATGATGAATTTAAAGCGTGCAACGATTAAGCAACAATTAGAGCAACCAGAGTTTCAATCAATTCAGCCAATACTAGTGGGTGAATTAAAAGCCATTGATATGGTCATCAATGAATTCAGTCAATTATTTGAAATACATGAAAGTGAAACGATGGATACATCCGATAGTCAAGAAAATCAAGAAGATCATGAAAAATCTTTAAATCATGAAGAAGAAGGGAAGAACCTGAATGAAAATAATTAATAATTACATTGATGCCGTGTTTCATAACGAAGACTTAATTTTAGAGGAGGTCATTACATCCATTGAAGAAAACGGGATGCCCGCCATTTCTGTTTCTGTTTCTTCTGGAAAACTTTTAACAATGCTTGTCTCGATGTCAGGAGCTAAAAACATTCTGGAAGTAGGGGCTCTCGGTGGATATAGTGGAATTTGTCTAGCTAGAGGGTTCGGCAGTGATGGAAAATTAACTTCTCTAGAATTAGAGGAAAAATATGCACAGTTAGCTTACAGTAATTTATCGAATGCTGGTTTTGCTGAACAAGTGACATATATAACAGGCCCAGCATTGGAAAGCCTTGAAAATCTGGTGCAGAGTAATGAGCGATTCGATTTTTTCTTTATCGATGCTGATAAGGATAATTATGAAAATTACTTAAATTATTGTGTGAAGCTAGCAAATCCTGATGCTATTATAGTTACAGATAATGTACTTGCTGCAGGGAGTGTGGCAGATCCAAATGCAAAACCAAAACGATATACGGAATTAATGAAGAAATTCAATGTAGCAGTAGCAAACCACCCTCAATTAGAGTCGATTATTATTCCAATAGGTGATGGTATGACACTTTCAAAAGTGAAGAAATAAGCACCATATTGATACGAGGAAGCACTGACGGACGAATGCATGTTAGTGCTTTTTTTGATTAATAATTCTTAGCCTACAAGTATAAATAATTGAGTATCCATCCGGAAATCCCAACTTTGATTCCTACAATAGTCAAATCTAGCATTAACCCTACGAAAAGTTTCTCCGTCTAAAAAAAACAGTTTATCTTAAAATAACCTTAAAATTAAATGAATAATATTAATCATTACTTGAATTTTATTTAATTATTGTTTAACATTATTAAAAAGGAGGGGTGGTATGAATCGTGATGAAGTACCAGCTTGGATTTTGTCTTTAGATAAAGAATCTGTTGAATTTATAAGGAAATTTATTATAAATTCTGGGTCATTAAAGAATATATCTAAAATTTATGGTGTATCATATCCGACAGTAAGGATTAAATTAGATACATTAATTAAAAAAATTGAACTGAACAGCAATACAGAAGACGTGGAGTTTGTAAATATGATTAAAAATTTGGTAATTGATGAACGGTTGAGTTTAGAGACAGCAAAATTGATTATTGATAAATATAAAAGCGAAAGGAATGATAAATAATGGATCCGATTTATAAATGGTTAATAGCCATTTTAGTAGCCATTGTAATATTAGGAGTTCAATTTATTTTATCAAGAAGAACCAAAGTTTACTGGGGAGCAATTGTTCCTGTTCTGTATTTAGTTTTTATTTTCGGATGGTGGTACAACAGAATGGATAATATCAATACTTATACACTCATTAAGGTTGCAGTTGTTGGTCCGGTAGTTTTATTAGGAATGTGGGCTAGAGGAAGAGAATCCCTAAAAAATAAAAGAAAGAAAGAATTAGAAAAAATGAAGTTACATGATATAAATTGAGGAACATAGAATTTTAGAGTATATTTTGATCAAACTTTTTTCAAGATATACTCTTACTAATTGCTTTCAGATAAATGTATTAGTTGATAATTAAATCAAACTTTAAATTTTTTAAAGCTATATAAGATTTCTCTTTTCACAATCTAAAAAAGGTTCAAAAACTAAATGAAACAATACCAAAAGGGCCACATTTGCGTGACCCTTAGTATCAAGTCAGGAGGTGTAAGGCTAAATTAGCATTACATTATTAAATATATGATGTAGTAGAAATTTAAGTTAGTTTTGTGCCTGCGAAATAGATTCATTAAAAAGTAAAAATTTTAAAGTATAAATCAACAATCACAAAATAACTATCTTTAACTAATTTTAGTTCCGTTTGGTACAGACAGATCAGGAGTTAATAAAATCACATCTCCTTCTACAGGAACTCCGCCAATCACTAAAACTTCAGATTTAAAACCCGCTACACGACGCGGTGGGAAATTAACGATAGCTACTACTTGCTTATTAACTATTCCTTCTGGCGTATAGCATTTAGTAATTTGAGCAGAGGATTGCTTGATTCCAATATCTTCTCCAAAATCAATTTTCATTTTAATGGCAGGAACCCTTGCTTTCGTAAGTTCTTCTGCATGGATAACAGTGCCAATTCTAATATCAAGGTTCATAAAGTCTTCTATAGTTGCCATAAAAAATACTCCTTCATTTATTTTCAATTTGTATAAACTCTTGTAAATTCTTTTCGATAAAATTATTTATTTTTTCTATAGTTACTGGATAAATATTTTCGAATGTTGCATATAGCGATTCAAATGATGCATGGAGCTCTTTGTTATGATTTAATTCATCTCGAGTGATTGCAAAATTCTCTAATGTAGTAGGGTGATTATGTCGTTTAAGTTCCTGTTCAATTTTCTCAAGGAGTAAAAGAAAAGGTTCATCATTAAAATACTTAAAACATGTTTTGATAGCTGCCCAATTTTTAGGCTGAGCCATGAAATAAGCACTCCACCAATAAAATTCAATAAGAGATTTACTAATATGGTTATAATAAACGTAAAACATAAATAATGCTCTTTGGCCTTCCGTAAGTTCCTCATAAAAACGTTCTTTTACACCGATATTAGTTTCTTCAGACATTCTTACCTTATAAATCTTAATGAGTGGTTCGAAACACCTTTGACTTAGACTGGAGCAATTAAAATCAAAATCCCCTTCTTTTACCTTTATTATCAAAACAATCACACTCCTTCCAATCAATATAACATTTTGGAATTGGAATGTGCAGCGTTATTTACATTCATTTTGGATTGTTAATGGTTTTATATACAAATAAAAGTTGAAAAATTAAAGCATTTTTTAGTTTAAAACTCAAATAATAATGATTAGAAATAATTATTATTTGCAGGAGGTGAAAACTTGAGGAAATATTATCTGCTAATCGCTTTATGCCTTTTCGGGGTATTTGTATTTTTTATCAATGAAAAATCCTTTGCAGACAAGGGAAGGAAATATTACGAAGAAGCAGGGCAAATTTTGTGGGATATTAATACGGATGAAAAAGTTATCGCCTTAACCTTTGATGATGGTCCTCATAAAAAGTACACACCTGACATTTTAGATATATTAGACAAGTACAATGCTAAGGCCACATTCTTTATTGTGGGTGAAAATGCAGAAAAAAATCCAGAGCTTGCATTACGTATGCACGAAGAAGGTCACGAACTAGCCATTCACACATATACGCATCCTTTAAGGACGAATGTTTCTAATTTAATGAAAGAAATAAAACAAACACATGCAACAATTTATGGTATTACTGGTTATGTCCCTGTTTTATTTAGACCAGTAGAGGGTCAATACACGGATTCCATGATTGATGCAATAGCAAAAGAAGGGTATAAAGTTGTCATGTGGTCATGGCATTTAGATACATTTGATTGGAAAAGTCCTGGAGAAAAGAAAATTGTCAATACTGTTTTAAAAGGTGCTAAGCCTGGAAGTGTCGTGTTATTTCATGACGGCGGTGGAAATCGTGAGCAAACTGTGAGGGCATTGGAAAAGATTTTACCAGAGCTTGAAGACCAGGGATATAAATTTGTCACGATTTCTGAGCTATTGGAGATTCAAAAGTTAAATAATAGCGATGGAAAATAAATATAGGCAGGGCTCAGTTCTTAATGTAATCTGGGCCTTGCTTTTTGGTATTATTGAACCCTTTGTATTTATATCGGAAGAAATAATGTAAAATAAGGATGTTTATGGTGATTTAAACTTTTAATGGAATCTGAATTTCTAGACCTTTAAAAAATTTATGAAAAAGAACATTTAAAGAATCTACAACAAGGAATGAGGGTATCAATTATGAATGATTACATTTAAACGATGAGACAGTTGATTGGGCATGAAACTCTATTGACTATTGGCTGTGGAGCAATAATTGAAGATGATAGGGGACGTATTCTTTTACAAAAAAGGATTGACGGTGATATTTGGGGAATCCCGGGAGGCATCTTGGAAATCGGAGAAACTTTTGAAGAGACAGTTAATAGGGAAGTCTTTGAAGAAACTAATCTTATTCTGAACAATATGACATTGTTTGGATTATATTCTGGTAAAAATGGTTTTGCAGAGTACTCAAACGGAGATAAAGTATTTAGTGTTCAGATAATTTTTTACTCAAGCGATTATAAAGGTACTTTACAAATCAATGATGAAAGTAGCGAATTGCATTTTTTGTCAAGAAATGAAATACCTTTAAATCTTAATCCTCACCAATCCTCATTTATTAAAGATTGGAGAAATGGTATACCTACACCAGTAATAAAATGAAAAAGTTCTTAATCTAAATGAGTGCGTTTCCTTTAGAAGTTTTATATAATTGGAAAATACAGTATTTTCGAAAAAGGAGTGGAAAAAGATGAAACAAATTATTGCATTAGGAGGAGGAGGCTTTTCTATGGAGCCTCATAATCCATTATTAGATACATATATTTTGCAGCAGTCTAACAAAGCCAATCCTAAGATCTGCTTTGTTCCTACTGCAAGCGGAGACTCAGAAAATTATATTGCAAGATTTTATTCTTTCTTTAACTCTCAACAATGTATTCCGTCCCACTTATCACTATTTTCTCCTCCTACGCGAGATTTAGAAAGTTTTATTATGGAAAAGGATATTATTTATGTTGGCGGAGGAAATACTAAAAACCTTTTAGCTTTATGGAGAGAATGGTCGTTAGATAGTATTTTTAAGACTGCTTGGCATGAGGGAATCCTTTTAACAGGCATTAGTGCTGGTTCAATCTGTTGGTTCGAGGAAGGAATAACAGATTCATTTGGAGGAGATTTAGAGCCGATAACATGTTTAGGGTTTCTTCCAGGAAGTAATTGTCCTCATTATGATGGAGAAATCAATCGAAGACCAGCTTACCATAATTTAGTTAAAGCTAATAAGCTCTCATCCGGAATTGCTGTTGATGATGGAGTAGCAGTTCATTTTATCAATCAAGAAATCCATAAAATCGTTAGTTCAAAACCTAATGGTAAAGCATATAAGGTCTTCTTGGATAATGATATTAAAGAGCAAGAGTTATCTGTAGAGTATTTAGGGAATATATAAATATATTACTATCAATAGCTTTGAAAAATAAGCCTACTCATGACTTTTCCTGTCTTGAATAGGCTTATTTATATTTTTAGAAGAAAAAACCCCTTTATTTATGAACGGTTCATCAAATTTATTGTTTTACTTATGCATCAATTGTGTCGATGCAAAATTCGATTATCTTGGATTTTTCTGAGTCTGTTTTAGCTTCACAAAAAAGTACTAACTGGCTCTCTTCATCGTCAAACCATAAATACCTTATCTCTGTACCAAATCCGCTATTGTCATTGTATTCGTAAACGTCTATGACCATTTCTTCATCACTTGGTGGTAAAGTAAGTACACCTTGCATTGGAATAACCTCTTTTAAAAACTCCTCAATTTCATCGTTTATTTTATATTCATTTTTTAGTTTTTCGTACTGAAGATTGACTAAATCAGCAAGTGTTTCTTTTGTTACCTGTATTAGTTGGTCTTCTATTGTCATTTTGCATTACCTCCAATGATGGAATATTAAAGTTATAGAATACTGAAAACATATTTTTAGAAAGTTAATACAAGTATATAACGAAAGTTCAATTGATTTATAGTTGTTAATATCAAATGGTGGGGAAGGCACAAATCGAAGCTTCTATAAACGTTCCGCCGACTGTTTCCAAGCCTCCTCGGTTAGTTGTAGAGCGCTTAATGTAAAGAATAAAAAATACACGTAACCACTCAACTTCTTGTACTTATGCTACAAAGAAAGGGGTTACGTGTTTTTAAATGTTAATTAATCAATAGGAATGTCTAATTATGATTAAGAGATTTTACGTCCTTTACCAAAAGGAATACATAATGGTGTGCCAAAAATAGGATCATTCGTCATTTTACAATCTAGATCAAAGACATGCTTTACCAACGTCGTCGTCATGATCTCTTCAGGTCTTCCTTGTTGAAAGACACCTCGATCTCGAACAGTTATGATGTGGTCAGCATATCGACATGCTAAGTTAATATCGTGTAAAACCATAATGATTGTCCGTTTTTGCTGTTGATTCAATTCAAATAATAAATCTAAAATTTCTATTTGATGTGTTAAATCTAGGTAAGTAGTTGGTTCATCTAAGAGGATAATATCTGTATCCTGTGCAAGTGTCATAGCAATCCAGGCACGTTGACGTTGACCGCCAGAAAGCTCGTCCACGGGTTTATCCTGTAAATGATCAACACCTGTTGCTTTTAAGGCGTTTAACACTATTTCTTCATCTTTTTCTGTCCATTGTTTGCGCCAGCTTTGATGTGGGTATCGACCTTGTTTAACAAGTTGTAGTACTGTTAAACCCTCGGGTGCTACTGGTGACTGAGGAAGAATAGAAAGTTTTTTTGCTACTTGTTTAGTGGATAATTTAAAAATATCTTGTCCATCCAATAATATAGACCCATGCTTTGGCTTTAATAATCGAGCAACGGAGCGTAAAAGTGTCGATTTTCCACAACCATTGGCCCCAATTAGCACAGTAATTTCATTCATAGGAATAGATAAATCTAGATTTTCAATGATATTGGAATCACCATAATTTAGTGTGAGTGATTTAGTTTCTAACGTTTCAGTCATGAAATTTGACTCCTTTATTTTCTAGGGTTTCTAAATAATAAATAGATGAAATAAGGAGCACCAATGGCAGCCGTAAACACACCCGCTGGTACTTCTAAAGGGTTAAATGCAGTTCGTCCGATAATATCTGCAACCATAACTAGTAGAGCGCCAATTGCAGCAGATGTCGGTATTAGAACACCGAACGATGGCCCTACAAGGCGTCTTGCAATATGTGGTGCCATTAAGCCGACAAAACCTATAGCTCCTGCAAATGCAATGGCACTAGCTACTAGGCTTGAGCTCAAGAGTAATAAGAATAAACGGTTTTTTTGTACAGATTGTCCTAAACTAGCAGCCGTATCATCACCCAATTCTTGAACATTTAACTGTCGAATAATAAATAATGTTACAAGTAGGAGAACTAGTATCAAAGGAACTACAATTTGAACTTGATCCCAATCTGCACTTTTGACGCTCCCTGTAATCCACTTATTCGCTTCACTGGCTTGATAGATAGGGCCGATAATCATCAACATCGTCGTAATGGCTTGCATAAATGCAGAGACTCCGATACCGATTAATACAAGACGGGTGGGTGTCACACCATCTTTCCAAGCAAATACGTAAACAATAAATCCAACAATGGTTGCTCCGATAAAACCTGCGAGGGGTAACCATTCAATACTAACTGTTAAGGAATGATTGGAGTCACTAAATATAGCTAAAAAACCAACAATCGCAGCTCCGCCACCAGCAGAAATACCGATTATATCGGGCGAGGCTAATGGGTTTTTTATAATTCCTTGTAATATTGCACCTGCTACTGCTAATGCCATTCCAGCAAAAGCAGCAATAAAAATTCTAGGCATTCGGAAATCAACAATAATTAATTGATCAAACTCAGAGCCCTTGCCAATAAGGACTTGTAAAACCTTTATTGGATTTATAAATGAATCACCAAATGAGGCACTTAAGAAAAAAACAGCTAGTGCAATAATGCTAAGTAAGGTAAGTTTTTTGGAAGCTTTTATATCAAGTAAAAAGGATACTTTATTTTGTAGTAAACGTATTGTTTTTAAATGTTTCATTATTTTTTTCCACCTTTTCGCGCAAGGTAAATAAAGAATGGTATGCCAATCATAGCTGTCATTACTCCTACGGGTACTTCCTGAGGCATAATGATATAGCGTGCTGCAACGTCGGCTAACAATAATAGAATGCCGCCTAATAGGGCAGCCATTGGAATGAGCCAACGATGATCTGTTCCTACAAACTTTCGCGCAAAATGGGGTACCACAATCCCGACAAATCCTATAGGACCAGCTATTGCAACCGATCCACCTGCTAATAAAATAACAATAAGACCTACCATCAACTTCATGAATCCTAGTGATAATCCTAGGCCTCTCGCTACATCGTCTCCAAGAGCAAGAATATTCATTTTGGAAGAAATGAACAGAGCAGCAATCCATCCAATTACTAGATAAGGAAGTACAGATAAAAGAATTTCAAGCTTTCTCCCTTGTACGGAACCAGCTAACCAAAATAATACTTGTTCGAGTTCAGCTTCGTTTGTTGCTAGTAATCCTTGAGTAAAAGAAGCAAATAATGCACTGATAGCAGCACCTGCTAAAGTTATTTTGACTGGCGTTACGGCATCTCGTCCAGAAGAGCTAATACCATAAACTGATAGAGCAGCGATTGTGGCACCTAAAAATGCAATCCATGTAAAAGACTGCAAACTTGACACATGGAAGAAAATCATAGCAAATACGACGGCAAACCCAGCTCCAGCATTAATTCCTAAAATTCCTGGTGATGCTAAAGGATTCTTCGTTAAAGTCTGCATGAGCACGCCTGTAATTGCTAAGGAAGCACCCACGCAAGTAGCGATTAGAGCTCTTGGAATACGAACATTTTGAATAATAATATGCTCGTTAGAATGATTAAACTGTGTAAAAGATTCAATAGTCATTTGAATGGACGTATTTGCATAACCGTATATAATACTTATCCCCATACAAAGGAGTAGGAGGAGTGTTCCTACTATTAATGCAATTGTTTTTGAAAAATTATTTTTTAAAATCATATAAAGTTGTACTCTTCCTTCAATAGAATGTGCTTGCATATTAGTTAAATAAATTATTGACAATGATAGATTCTTACAATATGATTAATTTCGTTCTCAAGTAGATGAAAGTGATTCTCATTATCATTAAATCTGCTTAAACATTTTATCATATATATTGGGGGAAGAAAAGATGCAAAAAGCATTTCAAAAACTACTAGTTTTGCTTGCTGTTGTCGCTGTATTTGTTTTAGCTGCATGTGGCAATAACAAGGAAAACACGAAAGAAGAAAGTTCAACTGAGAGTAATGCTTACAGTGTCGAACATGCAATGGGAACAACTAAAGTTAAAGACACGCCAAAACGTGTTGTCGTTTTAACAAACGAAGGAACAGAAGCACTTCTAGCTTTAGGTATTAAGCCGGTAGGGGCTGTACAATCTTGGACAGGTGACCCTTGGTATGATCATATTAAAGATCAAATGGAAGGAGTTGAAGTTGTTGGTATTGAACATGAGATCAATATCGAAAAAATTGCTTCTTTAAAGCCAGATTTAATTATCGGTAATAAATTACGACAAGAAAAAGATTATGCAAAATTAAGTAAAATTGCTCCTACAGTTTTCTCAGAGACATTACGCGGTGATTGGAAAGAAAACTTTAAACTTTATGCAAAAGCGGTAAATCAGGAAGCTAAAGGCGAGGAAGTTTTAAAAGCATATGACGAAAAGCTTCAAGCTGTTAAAGAAAAACTTGGCGATAAAACGAACCAAGAGGTTTCTTTCGTACGCTTTATGGCCGATAAATCACGAATCTACTATACAGATTCATTCTCAGGCATTATTTTTGATGCGCTAGGATTTAAACGTGTACCAGCACAAGCTGAACTATTTAAAGATAATGCGAAATTAGGCAATCTAGCTATTGAGGTAGGAAAAGAGGCCATTCCTAAAATGGACGGAGATGTAATCTTCTACTTTACTTACATGCCAACAGGTGATGATTCAGCATTAAAAACTGAAGAAGAATGGACAAAAGATCCACTTTGGAATAACTTAAGTGCAGTACAAAAAGGAAATGCCCATAAAGTTGACGATGTCATTTGGAACACAGCAGGCGGCATCCTTGCAGCTGATATTATGCTTGACCAAATTGAAGAAATCTTTTTTAAATAACAACGACATCCTGAAAATTAATTAATTAAACGCTATACTTTCATCGACAATGATGATTGTATAGCGTTTTTCATTCGCTCAATTTCGACAGCAACCACATTGAAGACTCAAGCTCTACCCAAAATCGCAAAGTCATTTTATGTTCTCGGAGAAAAGGGAGACAATCTTTAATATCCATTCAAAAAACCATTTAATAACTAATTAAATAATATTTACTACTAGAATTTATAATGGATTCTCTAAGCGACTTACTTCGATAGCTCCTATATAGTCATCCTACATCTGAAGGAGTGGGCTTTCCCATTCGGAAAATCTGTAATATTAAATTTTCTGCCGTTCACCTTAGCCAATACATATTTCTTCTATCGAAACAATAATCATCCTTTTTAAATCGCTAATCTTTTTCAGTGGTAGCCATAGTTTAACAACAATTCCAACTAACATAAATTTTGTTGTGCGTGGCCTTATTTCCCAATAAGGGTGGAATTTTGAGAAAACGGGTTAAACGATATCATACATAGGTAAATCAAAGTCCAAGTGAAAAATTTTATCTTATAGTTGAAACAAAATATGTAATTAAGCGTAAAATAAAAAAGGGGGGATTGGAGTTGAGATATTTTTTAATTGGTGTTTTCTTATCACTATGCGGTGTTTTAATATCGATGATTTTGTGGGGAATGGAAAAGATTTATTTAGTTTCAGGAACGGTTGGCTGTATTTTTATTGTCATTTCAATGGTTTTTTCGGGGTCCATGGTTAGTGGGGATAGGATGAGGGCAAACATTGCTACTGAAACAACGGAACATCGGGACGAACGCAATAAAATTACTTTAAATTCCTTATACATTGCATTACCAAATATTATTGTTGCGGCTTTATTTTATTATTTAAGTAAATGATATTGAATGGAAAGAAAAGTTGAACAATCTAAAATAAAAGGTCACTCGGACAAAAGTGACCTTTTTTGTTTTAACTGTAGTATGTTAGGCTGATTAGTTATCCTACTATTACTAGGTAATTTAGCAACAGAGGTTATGGAAGTGATTAATTGTGACAATGATAAATAGCATTAACTTTTTTCATTATAGATTTGAATAGAAACTAAATTATTGGAAAATTTAATGCATGAATGTTGTACCAACAATAATTAAAAGAATGAAAAGAACTACAATTAAGGCGAATGCTGAACCATGGCCTCCGCCATGGCCATGGCCATAGTAACCGCCACCGCCGTATCCGCCGTAGCCACCGCCACCGCCGTAGCCTCCGTAACAACAGTTACCATAATTTCCACCGTAATATCCCATGAAATATCCCTCCCTTCTACAGTCTATAATATGTTTTGGTGTAGAAAGGAGGGGAGGTATTCATCTTGGTTTTACTCAGTTTGGTTTAAAAACTCGAAAAATTAAATTATGAGGAATTACTCAATTAATGGGGTCACTTATGAAAAATGTGAGCAGTTACTAAACATATGACATTAATTAAAGAAATTTCATTATTATAGAAAAATAAAATTGAAACTATTATAAATTTCAATCGTATAAAATAAGGAAGGTTCTAGGAGGTGTGTTTGTGCTATGTCGTTTATTGGATGGGCTATTCTAACTTTTTCAATTGTTTGTTACTTGCCTTTCTTTATCTGGCTTTCTGCTAGTTATCTAAGTAGCGGAGATCAATCAAAAAGAAAAAATTACTTTTGGTTATTATTGATGTCAGCTGGATTATTAAATTCTTTGAACACTTTCTTGTTTAAGATTCAAGATACATATTTTTTAGCAATAACAGTTATCATCATTTTATTATTTAGTCTTTACATGTTTTTCGTTGTTCGGAAAGATAAAAGAAAAGTAACGTTTAGATAAATTAAAAGTGGTGGAACGACTAACGAAACGTTTGAGATTGAGACAATGTTCTTAAAAAAGATCCCTTGAAGTAGACAATGTAATCCATGTCTAAATTCAAGGGGATATTTTAAAATTCCTATAAGGTTTTTCGCTGATTTTTTTGATTCAACCTCTGATTTTTTAAAATTTTATCTGTTTCAATACCTGCATAAAAAACAGACCATACCATAATAAAGAAAAATAGTATTTGAACGAACCTATCTGCCGTCCAATATCCCAAATAATTCATAAATACAAGGATGACAAATAAAATAGCAGAAATAATGCGAGAATAAGGGCGTAATTTACGAGACATTTTATATCCTCCTTTTTACGTTAATAAAATCACACTCTAAGGTTAACATAAAAATGGTTTATTTATTAATTGTCTCCAGACCAAAGTTGCTACCGTACCTATACATATACAAACGGCATATATAATACCACTAATAATACCCCAAAATTCTAGTCCAAAAGGTAATAGAAAAGTAGCGATATCCTACTATGTATGAGAAAACACCAAAACGTCACCTCATTTATGTTAGTTCTAATAAATATACGAATATAATATGAAGAGGTTCTCCAAATTATTACTGAATGTAATTTATTAGATCGCTACAGTCAAATTAAACGATGGAACTACTAAAATAATATAAGGAGTGGTATTAATCTAAAAAAGACTTTAGGGGGAAGGTATGGATATAAAAGCCACAGAGTTATTGTTCGTGGAACTTTGGAAGAAGAAAATCCCATCATACAAAATCTGAGATAACTCATCAGAAAATGCTTATATATTTATCAGTATAGGTATAAAAAATGAGGGGAATTTGAATAACAATGAAAGAGAGTAAATAAGGGTCACTCGAACCAAAGTGACCCTAAACCACAAACTAGGAGGGCAAAGCTAGGTTAGCTTTACACTACTATTAATATGCTTTGATAGTTATGTTTGTATAGTGAAATGCCTGTGAATTAGATTGAAAAATAAAAGTTATAGGTGAACTTTTAAAATTATGTATAAGTCACATCTTCTACATGTTCTCCCTATTTTTTTTAACGCAATATAAGTAATAAACATAGCAGGTATAATAAAGTGCTATGAGACTAAAAAAAGAAACCTTGTTCATATAACCAAACATCGCTAATGCTAGAAGACCGAAGCCAAATAAATGAATCATCAAATCAAATGCTTTTGATTTGGCGTTTTGACTTATTACAATATTTCGTTCATCTTTTTCCTCAATAAGCTGTTCCTTAGTTTTATTTTTTTCATCTACCAATTTAGTGATGCCCGTACCTAATAGCATCACTCCACAAAATCCAACTCCTATTGGAACTAAATCCATTCGAATAAAAGGTATGTTTAAAATTTCTGTACCAACAACACCTAAAATGATACCCGAAATTATAAGTAATGAACCAACAATTATCACTGACCATAATAGCTTATTTTTCATTTTTCATTTTCTCCTTAGATAAAAAATGTCGAAATATCTTAAGACTGAAGAGGAAATTTGATGAATTTGCATCTGAAACTCTAATTCCTAGAAATAATATAATTGCTACAAAAAGTCTATAAGAATAGTCTTACTAAAAAGGTTTCACTAGTGATGCTCATCAGCAAACCTCCAAATAAAATAAAAACAATACTTAAAAAGCCTATATAGATCTCATGAATCCTACCATGTATGAAGCTATAGCCTAAAAGAAGGTTTGTTACATAAAGCTGCTTGTAATACTAAGTGTGCAAACTCATGGTCATTAATTACATAAGGTACTTCTTCCGGCTCAACCCAAATGCGCGAAATCGTTTCATGCTCTCGAAGAAATGGGAGACACTCTTGGATTTCCATGCTATAAAACATTTGATAGCCGATTAAAGGGTACTTACCATCAGCATTGAATAAAGGGTTATCTTCGTGACTGACTTCAATTGCACCAATATAGTTGATATGTCCCTTTACATAGCCTTCTTCAAATGCCTCTCTATGGAATGCTTCTTCAGGTGTTTCTCCTTTTTCTATATGACCTCCAGGAAAGTTAAATCCCCTCCCGTCTACATGAACTAACAAAACATTCCCTTGATTAAAACAAACTCCATGTACACTTGTTACTTTGCTGTAATCTTCAATACTTTTATTTTGTAGCCAAGTCAGTTTAAGGTGGTGTCCGCTCCAGTTCACATAAGTTTGGTTGTTCATCTGCATCCGTCCTTTCAACATAATCATTATATTTCCATTTTAGTTAATTAAAAGAAGTGTGTATATTATAATTTATAACTTAATAAATAAAAAAATCCTTCTGAATAGATCTTGTGTCAAATTCAGAAGGTCAAAAAATAGATAATATTTCGAGCTGATTTATTCTAGGGAGTCAAAGTAATTTGTTTACACTTTTAGTGAACCTCTACATCAATTGGTTCATCAAAATAAACAAATTTTGTTTCCGTTTGACCGTAAAGAATGAAAGAATCTAACTGAATGTCTTTGTTTATTGTAAATGTCGTATAGTTTTTCTCTTTATCTGTTCGGAATCGGGCTGTATCCCACGCTATTTTATAATCGACTGTAATATCCCAGCTATTAATGGTCGTTGACTTTGCATCTGAAGAAATTTCAATTCGTCGATTTGGTAGGAGCTTCACTTCATATACTGTATCTTTATAAGTGAATGTATATGGTAATTGGTCAACTGTTAGTGCATGTCTTACATTCGTAGGCAGTTCAAATTTTGCTCCGAACACAGATAAATAGCCGCCATCACGTATGCTTGGATATGTGCTAATTGTTTCAGTATGAGCGTGGCGATCATTTTGAATGTTAACAGTATCCTCTGGAATTGAGCGTTTTAATGTTTTCCCATAGGCGTTATTTACGTCATATAGAATTTGTGCATTATAACCTACATAAGCATCTTTTTCAGCTAATGGTAAATCAGCAGTATATTGCGCTACTTGTTTCTCTACAAATGTTGCCATATCATCCGTGAATTTTGTTTCAAATTTGAAGGATGAGTTGTATGGTCCATGTTGTGCCCGTATGAAGTTTACGTCAATGCCGTCCTTCTTAAAAGAAGAATGAAGCATGATATCTTTCGTTTTGGCTAACAATTCCTTTCTGTCAATAGGTACTTCAAACGACCACTGTCCATCAATGTCATATATGTGTTTAAAGTCAAAAACTAATTTAAATTCAGGGTAAGGCACATCAAATAATGAGAACCCATAGGTAATTTCATTAGTTGATTGCTCTGCATAACTACCAATTGATTGGGTTTCTCCGTTTGGTAGAACGAGTGATACATCATTTACATTACCTTCGTTCGATTCATTGAAGAAAAGTTCCTCGCCGTTATAGCCGGATGTAGCTAACGTCACTTCAATGAGAGTATCGGTTACCTTGACGTCCTTTACACGTATCATTACAGAGGGAGAACTGGTTGAGGATTCCTTCTGTAATATCGAAAATACTAGAAATAATAATGCTGCTGTGACGAAAACTGTTGCGAAAGTTGCTGGCCAGTTTCGTTTTTTTGGAAGTTCAGTCTTTTCCTTCGGTAATTGATCCATTACTTGATTTGTAAAAGTAGCCTCAACATTCAAAGATGAAAACATGGTGCTTAGTGCATGTTCTGTTTCAAGCAGCTCCTCAAATAGTGCAGAGCAATTTGCACATGATTGGATATGCGTATCAATTTGAGTCATTGCCTCGTCTTTTATTCGTCCATCGATAAAATCATACATTTCTTCAGTCGATAAGCAATTCACCATTCATATCTCCCTTCAACTTGGATTTTCTTAGTCGAATTTTTGTTCTATATAGACGATTTCGCACCTCAGTTATTGGAATTTGAAGTGTTTCAGCGATTTCTTCATATGTGCAGTTACTGGCATACTTAAGAATAAAAATTTGACGCGTTTTATCGTCCAATGTTGTAAGCCATTGCTGTAGTAACTCTTTCTGTTCTTTTGCAATCACTACTGATTCTGGTGTGCATAATGAGGGCGTTTCCTCAAGTGGTGTCGCATCTTCTTTATGCTTTCGTTTAAAATCGATAAGATGATTAATCGCAATGCGGAAGAGCCATGCTTTGAAAGAGCCACCCTTAAACTTAGGTAAGTTTTCATAGCATTTTATAAATGTTTCTTGCGCAATATCCTTCGCCAATTCCTCGTCTTTTGTCTGATACGTTAAATAACTGACGAGTGGCTGCTTATATGTATCAACAATGATACGAAATGATTGTTGATCACCGGCTATGATTTTTTCTATAAGCTGTTCATTCACAAAATCCACCTCCTTACATTAAAAACGTAAAATTTTTAAAAAAATCTCAGCTGAATGAAAAAATATTTTGAAAAATGACTCTATTTAAAATAGGCAATAAATCTAGTTCCTTGCTCTCTGTTTTAGTCTTTTTAATAAAAGGGGAAATCAAGCTCCATTGGATAAAAATTGAAACTATAATTTTAATTATATTAAAAATACATTTTTTAAATAGCTTTTTATATAATCTGTCGTGTTGTGTGGGAAAGATAGATAATACAGGGCTTCATGGTTAGCGAAACGGTGTCGTTCTATGGATAAATAAGAGAATTTAAATTAATAAAGACAAGAAAAGGGAAGTAAGACATAAATCGTTTATTGAAGCGGAAGCTAAGGGTTATGAATAACAGATTTTATGAAGTGGATGATTTGGATGCACCAACAGAACAAAAATATAAAAAGAGTCACATTTAACTAGATGTGGCTTTTTCTTATGCATCTAATAGCTATGAATAAGTGTGATGGAGGCAAGCTTAATGCAAGTTGATTAAGGTGCAGCCATGTTTGTCATCAACTTTACGCAAAGAAAGAGGTGGTACTATGCAATTAACAGATGGTACAAGGACATTTGAGTCAGATACAATCGATGAAGCTGCAAAAAAGTTACAACGAGATGAGCAGGAGAGAGAGATGCTAAATGCTTTTGCTCGCTATGCTTACCTTCGATACAAGCAGATTCG
This sequence comes from Lysinibacillus sp. RC79, assembly GCF_041262405.1. Taxonomy (NCBI): domain Bacteria; kingdom Bacillati; phylum Bacillota; class Bacilli; order Caryophanales; family Bacillaceae; genus Lysinibacillus; species Lysinibacillus sp. RC79. The sequence goes on along the minus strand of NZ_JBGCCD010000026.1, from coordinate 2,307 downwards.
AGATTGTGTAAACCCTCGTAAATGTAAATACATGAGGATTGATCAAGTGCGTGAACAATTAAAATCACCAGCCAAACTACGAAAAGTTAGCAGTCTATTCAATATTTCAGAAGAAGAAGTGCATTACATTATAGATTTTGTGAAAAAGTATTTGAAGTATGTCAAATAAAACAAAAATCTCCTGGTTAAAAAATTTTTAACCGGGAGATTTTCATTTTTACATAAATTCTCTATGCCTTTCATTAGCCACGTAATCACTTTTCACAGGCTCTTGAATTTGTTAAAAGAGGAATGATATTGAAAAAGGCCTTGTTCGCAAGGTTATCATTTCTCATCTTTCCACACCATATAGTATTATAATGTGTAGAATTAAGGAGTGTGAGAGTATGAGATTCATTAAATTCCTTCTGATCATTGTAATTTTCCTCGGTGTTATTGGTTATGGGGTTTATCATTATGGTATGAAGTATGCATCCGATAAGGTCGTTGATACTATTTCAACAGAATTAGAGCAAAGTGGGCAAATGGATGAAATTAAAAATACGATTGAACGTGACCCTCAACTAAAATCATTTATGGAAGAGGCTAAAACTGCAGACAGCAGCAAGTTACCGTTTACAACAAAAGAAGAGGCTACAAAAGTATTAATTCAAAAAGTTGGGATCTCGGAGCTTAATAATATAAGAGTAAAAGTACAAAATGGCTCAATGACGAAAGAACAGGTCATTCAAGAAATGGAAGGTAAATTAACAGACGAAGAAATGACAGCCCTAAAAGTAATTGTTTATAAAGAGTTATATAAATAAAACGTTGACGGGCCATATAAAAGAAAAAGCAGGACATGCAATTGTAGCATGTCCTATTTTTTTTGCTTTCTAAAGCGGGGAAATTCCCATATTAATCAAAATTTTTGTCCCTAATTATGTGCCAAATCTGTATATAAGTTAATGAATAGGAATGACTCAAAAATCTTACAAAAGGAGGGGCATCATGGCAATATTTAGTGTTCATAAAAAGGAGAATTATGTTGTGTTAGACAAAGGGTTTCTGAATGACACTCGTTTAAGCTGGAAAGCAAAAGGTTTGCTTGCTTATATGTTGTCTTTGCCAGATGATTGGTCATTTTGTATTTCTAATTTAGCCACTCATAGCAAATGCAGTCGTGAATCTACAGCAAACATTATTAGGGAGCTATCGCAAGCTGGCTATGTTCACAAAGTGCAGGGTAGAACAAACATGGGTAAATTTAGGAAAGTTGAACTCTCAGTGTTCGAAACACCACAAGTTGAACCGTATAGTGAAAATCCAATAACGGTTAATCCGTTGACGGAAAACCCGTTAACGGATTAACCGGCAATACTAATTAATAATAAATCACTAAGTAATAAATTACTAAATAAAAATAATAATTATAATAAGAGCCATTCCTCAGAAGAGAACATTCCAAAACCACAACCGGCATTCCAATTTTACGAGCAAAATGGCTTTGGTTCTCTAGTCGCTCATGTCACATACAAAATCGGTCATTGGATTGATAATCTGTCGGAAGACCTTGTTATCTATGCTATGAAACAAGCAGTAGAAAACAACGTGCATCGTTGGAAATACGTTGGAAAAATTCTAGACGATTGGACTAAGAAGAAGTTTACAACAATTGAGGAAGTAGAAGCGGACAAACTTCGATTTGCAGCTCAATAGCAACAGCGTACTAATCGATCCAACCTACAAGGTCGTAAAGAGGTTGTCCCAAATTGGTTCCATCAACGCCATGAAAATAATAGTGATCTAGAAGCTGGGCAAGGTATTGATTTTGAAGCTGAACGTCAAAAAATCTTGGAAACATTAAGGGCGGTAACTGAGAGCGTAAGGTGAATGATATTAACCAAGTTCATAGCTCTTATAAGATGACAATTTTGTCAGCTAACTGTCATGTTTCGAAATTTAATGTAGTGGAGCGATTATCTATACTCTTATGTAACGATACTATTTCGTTATAAAAGAGGAGGCATGAAAAATGAAGATTATGAAATTCATTGCAATTACTATTTTATTCTCTACTTTCTTAGTTGGCTGTGGTGATAAGGGTGCTTTGATAGAAAAAGACTACTATGTTCAAATTGACGAGGAATTACAAATTCCAAATAGTAATGGTCATTACGTATACGCACTGGAGGGATATGATAAGGATGGAAATGAAAAGGTTGTAAGTTTTTTAATATGTACCCTTTGTAAAGGACATTTTAAAAAAGGTTAGGCAACTTTCTGAAGCTGCTGTCTGTATTTTGCAGGCGGCAGCTTATTTAAATT
>NZ_JBGCCD010000025.1:0-75334 GCF_041262405.1 Lysinibacillus sp. RC79 | reverse complement strand
GGCAAAATTAAAAACGAGTCCGGTGCAATACCGAACTCGTTTTACCCAAGCTGCCTAATGAAATAACCGTGTCTAACTTTTAGGGGTCACTTCAATCAGGGCGTTTTTATTTTCTTTTTGCTAACGATTTTCATATGTCTCTTAATATGTCATAGAAGGCCCTTTTTAGCGTTTTTCAAATGTCCCTTAGTAAGAAAAATCTAACAAAAACCTTAAAACGCTTTGAGGGCATTTATATACTTTTTAAGGGCCTCCCTTTTCCCCCTTAATAATAGTGCGATTGAAATCAGCCGTTTTGTCAATGTTTTTGAGAGTTTGTCTTTAACATCTCCTTTATACCATCCACTAAATTGCAGTTTATTTCGATATAAAACAGTAAATATAATTAAAATTGAGATTACCATCATAATTCCATAAGTAATCGAATCTTTCGTCCCTGATTTTTGGTAGATATAAGCAACAATATTGCCTGAAATCAAATAAAAAATTATGAGTCTCCAATAGTACCCTTGTAAAATCCCGTAGTACCCTCATTACTTTCATCTCCAAGCTTTTATTTAATATTTATTTTACCGCCATATATCCATATCGTTGTTATCCTGCGCCGTTAGTGAAATAAGAAACTCTTTTATATAAATGAGCAGACTTTGTTTAAGACTACAACTTTTTTTTTTTTGTGTTTTGATATTAGTTAAATTATCCTGTTTTAATATCCTTAATGCTTGAGGATTTCTAATATACGTACTATTTTTAAGAATTTGAGTCTGGTTTTTTTATTTCCATAAATTTAAGCTTGTCAAGGTACAAACAAGTGTTCTAATATGTATACAAACAGATGTTCTTGTGTATAGTAATGAAAAGAGAAGCTTCATTGGATGTTGTGATTAATTATTAAAATTACGTAAGGTAATGGGAGGAAATCGAGATGCGAGATCAATTAGTTAAAGCAATACAGCAGGCAAAACGTTCCGTTATCATTCATAATGTTTTCGCTGTTACTTCTGTTTACCGAAAAGTGAGTGAAGTTGTATGAATTACGATGATATGCCAAATCGACCTATTATGTGCATTGATATGAAATGTTTTTACGCCAGCTGTGTAGCAATGTTACATGGGCTAGATATTCTTGAAACTCCAGTTGCAGTAGTAGCAAACTTTGACCAACCGGGCAGCGTTGTACTTGCAGCATCACCATTGATGAAAGAGAAATTTAAAATTAAAACTGGTAGTAGACGCTATGAGATACCAAAGCATCCTGATATTAGATTGTTTGAGCCGAAAATGAGTTTCTTTATTCAAATGTCCATGAATATTACAAATTTACTTTCTAATTATGTTCCTGTGGATGCTATACACGTATACAGTGTGGACGAAAGCTTTGTGGATTTGACAGGCACAGAAAAGCTATGGGGTTCACCTGAAGAAACTGCAAAGGAAATACAAAGAGCGATTCTTGACCAGTTTAATGTTCCTAGTGCAGTAGGTATGGGACCAAACATGTTAATAGCTAAACTAGCTTTAGATTTAGATGCAAAGAAAATAGGCTTTGCCAAATGGACGTATGAAGATATTCCAAAGAAATTATGGCCAGTACGGCCACTTTCTGAAATGTGGGGAATCGGTAAACAGATGGAAGTCAATTTAAATACTATGGGAATACAAACAGTTGGTGGATTAGCTAATACAGATTTAAATGAATTAGAAAAACGCTTTGGTGTTATGGGTAATCAATTATTTTATCACGCATGGGGAATTGATCTATCAAAACTCGGGGAGCCTCTAATTACAAACGGACCATTAAGTTTTGGAAAAAGCCAAATGCTAATGAAAAGTTATCATACAAGGCGCCAAATAGCGGTCCCCATCTTAGAAATGTGTGAGGATGTAATGAGGCGTACACGGCAGGCAGGATATGTAGGTCGAACAATCAGCTTAGGACTTTCTTATAGCAGAAATGCTATGACTAAAGGATTCCATCGATCCAAAACGATTAAAGTACCAACAAGTGAAACACTTACGATGTATAAAACCTGTATCGAGTTACTAGATGAACACTTTGCTGGTGAGCCAGCTCGTCAATTATCAGTAAGGATATCAAATTTAGAGCCTGAACGTAGTATTCAACTTGATTTATTTGATGAACATAAACCTCAACGTCAAATAATTGGTCATACAATGGATGCTATACGAAACAAGTTTGGGGCAACTTCATTATTACGAGCTGTTTCATTTACTAGTGCAGGTACAGCTATTAATCGTGATCGCTTAGTTGGTGGTCATTTGGCATAGGAGTGATTTGATGATAAAAGACAGAGGTAATATTAAATGGGCATCGATGATGTTACCAGAGCATTTGGAGCTACTTAGGGAGTATAAGCAAGGATATGCAAAACAACAAAGAGAGCTTGCCGATTGGGAATTAGAAGAATTACAACAAACGATAGATCTAGCCTACAATCAGCATCAAAACGTTAAATTAGATGTTTGGTCAGATGGTAAAATCACTCAATGGATAGGAAAAATAAATTCTATAAATATTAATACAAACGAACTTATACTTGAGACTCTTCTTAAAATAAAACGTATTCCATTAAAAAATATATGTTCAGCACAACTGGATGCTGATTATTATGATTAAAGCCGATGAGAGGCAACTACTTCACAAATATCTATTGTTAGAATTAGCAGTGAAATCTTTGCAGATTGATTACAAGAAAACAGAACAATTTAAAATGAAAATTGTCTTTCAGCCATTAATGGATACTTTGTTAAAGGATTTACGACAAGAATTATTTAACCTTAAACAGCAACTTGCACAACTTCGTATCCGAGTAGTAGGTTGGCAACCAGTGGATGAATACTTTAGTGACGTCCAAGTCGCAACGGCAGGTAATGATGTAGTACTTCGTTATGCTAATCAAGCTTTAAAAACACAAGTAGAAAAGTTACTGATTAATCAGATAAACAAATAACCAGGGCTCGCTTTGAGCTTCGAATTTTTAATTATAGGTTGTTTTCGTATAGATTGTTGCTGTTAAAACATAAAGAGCAAGTTGATTCTGCACATTTTGTAGGTCAACTTGCTCTTTGTCTTTTGAGTTTCAGTAAATCCTCCTTCAACTAAAGCCCTTCATATATACTAAACTGAATTTATGTTAAATCGTTTATTTAGAGACATAGACCTTGCTAGACATCCAAAATATAGCCCACCCTTAGAAGTGACCTCGAAACTCGTTAATTTACATAGAGGTACGATTCCAATTCTTTAACCTTGTTCCCGTCTAATTGGCGTGTGAGCCCGAATGTTTCGCCCTTTCCATCGTAATTTATTACAATGTCGAGATCGTGAAGTAATTCAGTGAAATACTTAAAAGACTTTTTTAAGTCGTTATTGAACTTTGCCCTATTAGGCTCTAATGTGTCCTGTCTCGATAAAACATAAACAAGATGTCCCATCAAAATTTGAAGCACATTCAGATTTTCAAAGTCCTTTTGAAGGTCGTCGCCTTGAACCCGAAAATATTTCATTTCCGAAGTGAGTCGATCTGCCTTCGGATAATATTCGTTCACGTCGGTTGTTTTGGTAATATCTTCGGCGTGATAGGCAATCCAAGCTTCCAACGTTGGTTCAATTCCATATTTGTTGAAGCCTTCAGGAGTTGAAACGTCCTTCCCCATCGTCGCGTTGTTGACTTTAGTTTCTTCCTTCGTACATCCCGTTAATAAAGCACTTACCAATAATCCTGTATATGCTATTTTCCTTAACTTCATAATTCGGCTCCTTCTACAGTTGGAAGACCCCTGCAAAATTCATCTGTATTTTACCTAAAAAACCAATTAATGACCTGGCCTAAACTACCTAGTTAGTTCGATAACAACAATCTTTGAGAAAACAGCCTAATTATAAGTAAATATTTAAAGAAAAGGTTTTACTAATTTCAACCATACAGCTAACGACTGTAGATTTGAAATAAAGTCACGATATTTATAAAAAGTTTGATTAAAAATCCTGTATGCCAGGATTTTTTCTTGTTCCACAAACGGGCTAGATTGTTAGTAAGATTAGATAAATAAATGGGTATTTATGTTAAAATGAATTGAAGATTGTATAAAAGTTAATTTGCCATAGGTAGTGTTTGGTATTGATAAAAATCCAAAATAAAAATTTAAACAATAAAAAAATAGCAAAATGTTTTCCATTTTATTTTTTTAGCTAATTATTTATTTAATTGAATGTTCTATTATGTAATTTATTCTACTCTCCACATATCAGAGGAGAGGTATTTGTTAAAAGAGGATTGGATTAGACTTTTTTATGATTTAATGGGTTTAAAAGTAACAAATATGGAATGGTGGTATTTAGTGATTACTGAAGAATTTAGAAAGACCTCCAAAGTAATGGGGAGTTATCTATCTTACGAACAAATATTTCCTTATAAACCAAGTTTTCAAGAAGTAATAGAAGATATTCAAAAGATTGAGATTGAAAAAGCTTTGACTATTATCTCTAAATTTTCATTATATGATGAAGAATTAAGAAAAAATCAAGTTCAGCAGTTAAAAGAATATTTTTTATACATGGAAGATATTAAAAGTATTGATTCAATTTATTTATTTGACTTTATTAATTTAAATTATGCAATAAAAATGTACTTAGCATTTGGAACTAAAAATCCTAATAGTAGATTTGAAAATAAATTTTCTGATACGTATAATGTGTTACTTACAGTTCTAAAAATTACTTCACTAATTAATGATAAAGTAGATACAGACGAAGGTTTGCAAAATACTTTATTAAAAACATGGTTAGCCAATAGAACAGAGGATATAACTAGAGTAGTATCAAGACAACATGAAATATATGAGAAAATATTTATTGATTTTGATCAAAATGATCCTGAATATATAGACATATATAACTTGTTTGAAGAGTTTTATGGTTATTCTATAAAAGATTATATTTCTGTTTTGTTTCCTATACATGCGAGATTAAAGGCAACAGAAAAAGAAGTACTATTGTCGAATAATTTAGTCGGGATTTTGGAGAGTTATTATGAATCTACTAGCATGAAGGGTAAATATAAAAAAGTATTAGATGATTTAACAGTTAATGTAGATGAATTAAGAGGATGGGCATTAAGTAATATTGATAATTTTTACGATGCAGAAGGTTTAATATCTAAGCCATTCTTTTATTATAATAATCATTATGTATTATTTTCATTACCGTTTTTAGAAGCAGCAATGTTTGATGGGCTGTGGTTTAAATTACTAAATTGTTGCAAAAGAAGAAATAGAGATTTTCCAAGCTTTTACGGAAGATTATTTGAGAAGTATGTAAATAATATTTTGGAAAATTCAGTGAAAAAACATTCAAAACTACCTTATGAATTTATTAAAGAATTTAAATTTGGTCACGATAATTTAGACTCATCAGATGCGTATGTAAAGATTGGAAAATCATTACTAATTGTTGAAGCAAAAGGAGGGAAAATTAGAAGGGAAACAAAGGTTAATGCAGATGAGAAGAGTACGAATGAAGATTTTAAAAAGTATGCTATCAATCCTATCTTACAAGCGAATGAGGCTTACGAAAAAATAATAAAAGATAAGCCAGGGTATTTTGGAGACATAAATAAAATATATATAATTTCAGTTTTCACTCAAAGGTTCCCGAAAGTTCCATTTTATGAAAATAAATTTAAAGAAGAATTAGGTAAATTAAATTCAAAAGTTAAATTTTGTGATTATATAAGTTTGTCTGATTTAGAAGTTTTGTGTAGTCATATTGAAAATCAAAAGAAAACAATTTTTAATTTTATGGATCAAAGAAATAATTACTATAAATTCTTATCATTAGAACATTTTTATGGAATTACTTATGGTTTAATAACTAGATCAAAATTGGCTACATCTAATTTTAGGGAAAGCTCTGATTCAATTATTTTACATTTAAAAATCAACAATAATATTAAATAGGTTTAAGAAACTTGTAGAAAATAAAAATAGAGGCTCGATTTATCTTCCTTCAACAATGTGGTTAAATTGGGTTTCTCCCCATTCTATTAAGTTTCATCTGATCGTAGTCAACGATAGTCAGAGCCTTAGTCTCCTTCGAATTCGTTTAAAATTTTTGAATTGGGTTTTTATGTAAAATCTGAAGTGTATTAGATAAAGATTAATAATAAATTAAATTTTAAAAGGGGATGCTACGATGAGCTTTATTAGAGTAAATGAAATACAAGTGAAAAATTATCGATCATTTGGAGAATGTCAATTAATCACTTTTCCTAATGCTGATTATAAAAAGCCGATAGCAATAGTCGGATATAACAATGCAGGTAAAACAAATTTATTAAATGCTATCTTAATTGGTCTTACTGAAAAATATATCAATAAGGAAACATTTAATTTAGATGATTTCCATAATAGAAATTACGAAAATGTTATTTCAATTACGTCTACATTGCAAAGTAGTGAAGAACAAAAAACAAATAGTGGAACAGCTAATTTGAGTGGTGACCATCGATTAATTATGACATTGGATGATTCAGAAATTATTAATGCAAAAATAGAATCTACTTTTCCAGATGGAAGCTATAATCAAACAGCGGCAGGTGCAATAAAATATTATAAAGTTTTCTATGTAAATTTCCATGAAATAAAAAAAGAAATATCAACTAAAAAAACCAGTTGGGGGAACTTAACTTCATTTTTGGCTAAGTTTATTAAACAAACAGTGATTTCAGATAATACCATGAGTGATAAAAAAGAAATCTTTAATTCTAAAATGAAAGATTTAACGGATGATGTTCTTGATTCCTCAAAGCTTTTAGATTTTATCAATAGAATACAAACTAATTATTCATATAACTTGAGGAATAACAATTGTAAAATTGATTTTTGTTTGCCTGATTATGAAGATATATTTTTAGAAATGATATTTAAAATTGGATTGAATGGTGATTCTGAAAATCTTATACCGATTGACCATTTTGGTGATGGATATATATCTATGTTTGTTATGGCAGTAATTCAAGCAATTGCTGAGTCTAATGATGAGGATCGTTGTGTATTTTTATTCGAAGAGCCAGAAAGTTTTTTACATGAAAATCATCAAGAATATTTTTATAAAATGATATTATGTAGTTTGGCTGAAAAAGGACATCAAGTGATCTACACAACTCATTCTCAAAAAATGATTGATATTTTTGACACAAAGGGAATAATTAGGTTGGAATTCGATGATGAAAAGAAACAATCTAAAGTTACGTTTAATAAATATAATCTTGAATTTGAAAATATTATGGGGGAAAAACCTTACCAATTAGATAAGATTCATGATTTTAATAACTATATAAAAATAATCGAACCTAATTTAAACCGAATTATTTTCAGTAAAAAGGTGTTATTAGTAGAAGGACCAAATGATTTATTAGTTTATAAGGAATTAATTAAAAAGAGAGTATGTGAGAAAGCTAATAATGAAAAATATGCAGATACATATTTAAATTTTAATAATATTGCTATTATACCCCATCATGGTAAGATTACTGCTTTAGTATTAGTGGAACTCTGTAAGCATCTTGGAGTAGAGTATTTTATCGTAAATGATTTTGACTTGCCTAAAGAACTATTAGAAAAATTAGATTTTGAAAGTTTAGATCAACTTCATAGTAGTATTTTTTATAAAGAAGAAATTGACTCTATTAATTGTATAGGTAGTAAAGGTGAGCCATTGAGTACAAAGACTAAACGATCAATGTTAACTACAAATTTTAATTTGATTCAAGCTGCAGGCAAGAGTAAAATCCATTTTAATGTACCAAGATTAGAAGAAGTTATAAAATATGATAGTAATGATAAAAATAGTTTTAAGATTTGGGAAACAATCCGTTCAGCAGATTTTAAAGATGATGGGTTATTTTCTGAGAATTTACTTTCGTTTTTAGAAATTGACTAAGTGATAAAAAATCATAAAAAATAACGCTAGTCACAGTGGCTAGCGTTATTTCACTCTAGATATTTAGATAGTTTTCAAACTTTTAGATAGCTTCTGAAATCTGAGTATCTAAATCCAAACTGTACTTCTTACGATTCATCACTGTCATCAAATAACTCGGGATACATTTTTACAATATCAGTATTTAAGGCACGATCTTGTGTTTTTTTATTTTTTGTGATAGAAATAATTTTTTCTAATCCTTCTTCTTCCTGAAAAACCTTATAAGTGCTTTTAACAGCTACTTCAAGATACTGTTTTCTGAGTAATTTTAATTCATTTTCAAGTTTTTTTATTAGATTTTCTTTTTGAGACAAATAAGCAGATAGTTCTGAGTTTTGTTTAACCACCAAATCATAGTCTCGCGCCTTTCCATATAAATTACTCACCATATCATTGAAATGGCTTAATGCACTGATCAATCCAGTCTTGTTATTCCAATTTGTTTCAACGAGTTCAACAACGTTTGGTAAGGGCAACGAGACTTCACCGTTAGTAGCCTCCAATTGTACAGGTTCATTAATCTTTGCAATATGTTCAGACATTCTTCTTGACCATATAAAACGGTTAATACCTGTCTCTCTTTCTAAAAGAGAGGGATTAATCTTTATCCCAGGATTTTTTGAAATATATTTTAATAAGATGTCTTTTAATTGTTTGTCCGTATATTTTTGGGGTGCACCTATTTTCACAATTCGTCCTCCAATAGATAAGAATCAACCATAGCCTTTTGATCCATTACTCTTCTTAATTCATTGCATATTGAGGATAGTCTTTCTTGACCAGATTGTTGGAATGTAAAATTTTCACAATCATAATTTATTGATTTTGTTACGTATCTCATGAGGTCTATTTGTTCCTTTAATCTATTTTCTAGAAGGATTGAATGGTTTTTTAACCAAGTCAATCCTTCTATTTTGTCTAATGGAGAAAAGAAATAAAATTCGCAAAAACGGCAATCGCCAACTTTGCAACGTGCCGGGTTATCTGTGCAGTAACCATGTTCTACTCTATATTTTTCTTGAAAGTCACTAGCTTTGAAAAGCTGACTTTTGGCAATCACTGTATGAGTTTCAGTAATCCAATTAGATTTCCATTTATCCTTGCGTTGCATCCGTAGCATTTGTGCAGCATGATGAACAAAAGAATGAGCAAAATGATCTAAGTGGCTATGGTAATGCAATTGAGTTTCAAGTTGGGAATGTCCGCCTATTCGAGCAATTGTTAGCATATTAAAGCCCTGTAGCATCATATTACAAAAGGCAAAATGTCGAGTATCTCCAGGTTTGAGTCTTTCAAGATCTCCAAATTTTGGTTCAATGATTTCGTCATAAAATCGATCAATCAAATTAATAAACTGAAAAGCACCAATTTTCTTATGTATCTTTTCTGTAGTTTTCGTTTTCACATACTTTCTATAAGCCTTGTACGATATTAAATAACTGGATTCTACCGAAAAAACAGATGTTAGCCGTTTATATTCTTCAATTAATTCAAAGACTTCTTGGTTGACTTGGATAGTATCCGTAATTTCAAGCTTTCCTGGACCACTTGAGGCTTTCTTTTTTCTTGGTAAAACCATCCAATACCTTCCTTCTTCGTCGATTGTTGCACACCCCCTATGTAAACTATAGAATTCAATGGGACGCATAGGAACTATACGGGTAATTCTCCACCATAAAAAAATAGGAAAATACTGCAGTTTTTCTTCATCAAAAGTACAGGACTGAAAAAATAGATCCAAAGCGTAATCAAAAACTAAGATATCGTGATAATTAGGTAGCTTTCGTACATTTGAAATTTTCGTATTATAATTCAAACACAAGTCATAATATATATCTGAGTGAGGGTGATTATAAAAAGTAAGGAATTCCCTAATACTGTTACAAAAAGGATATTGTATATGTTTAGAAAAATGATTAATTGCATCTTCTAATTGTTCTACATGATCTAATCGGAATCCTCGAGTAATCTGTATTGCTTCTCCTATTTGTCTAACATTTGCGCGAACGGTTTGTGTAGTAATCCGGTTATACATTTTTTGAACGGAATAGCATTTTAAGGCTAAATTAATTTCGCCATAGATATCATTATTAAAGTGAAATTTAATATTATTGGATTCTCCCGAAACTAACCACAATGGGTCTTCAAAATTTCCCATTACTATAAAGCCTAGCTGAGCTAACTCTTTATACATATCTTTATAAACCTGAAGTTCTTCAATGTTAAAAGTAACAAATTCAATACTTTCTAATATAGACTTATCACTTAATTTATCTACAACTTCTTTTCGTTGTAGGGCTGCATGGAATTTTGTCATTATATTTCCTCACTAATTAAATTTTTAATAGTGATCATCTTTTGCTTCACATCGGTAAGGTTTATAAAAGTTTGAACATAAGGTTTACCAAATTGTTGTACAGCCTGGCTTAAAAGATCTAGGATTTGAAATAACAACTTGCTATCTCTGACTCTAATAGCAGGAAACTCAGTTTTTTGAATCGACTCTACTAATCGATTAATTTCATGTTGAATTGAAATCAATACATATATTTTCGGTATTGCGTATTCACAGTGTAAACAAGTTGTCGATGTTGGATAAGAACAACTTGGATAGTTCAAACATTGTACGTGTTGCAACTTTGCAGGCATTTCATCTTTATATATTTTTAAAAGCAAAGTTTTCAAATCCTGATCGCTAAGGGAAGATAATTTCAAGGCTAGAGATTCTTTACTATTTTGCTGGCGTATTAAAAAATGGCTAAGTTGTTCCAACTGATAGGGGCTATATTCATATTTAAGTTGCTCAATAAATGCTGTCTTAATCTTTAAATCTAATTGTGATGCTTCTGGTATAGATAAATGAATAATATGATAGTATAGCCAGCCAAAGTGTCCTCGATTAAACAGATTTAGACTTACTTGATTTATAGGTCCATCATTGTTTACTGATTGAATGTAAGTAGAGGTAGAATTTCTATTAGTATGTCCTCTCAATTGTTGTGAAAATTCATAGGCAATATCGGAATTTCCATTTCCTCCAACAATACTATAAAAAAAATAAGTCAAGAGAGTTCTATTCATTTTTCGGCTTTGAAAATCTATAAGTTGTGGCTGTTTATCGAAAAAAGATTGGAAATGAGTTTTTTTATCAAAAATGACAAATTTCCTTTTGCCGACTTTAAATAGTCGGTGGTCTTTCTCATTTCTACGGTGGAGTTCTGCGATGATAAGTACAGTAGCAGTTGGAACAACCATGTCTTGATTAACCAGAAAATGTCCTAGTGCGCCAGTCTTACTAATATACATTCGTTCTACACTACTGTATAGATGGTTAATGATTGCTTGTGCCTGCTCGATTTGTAGTTCTGTTTCTAGGATTTGATCAAAGGTTTGGATGTTGGTTACTTCCAATGCAACATTGGGAAGTTTGATAATGTCTGAAGGTCTCCATGCATCAATGACATGCATTGATACAAATAACCATGTTATTGCATAATCCCTACTTTGAATAGCTCTTTGAATGTGAAGATTAATATCTTTTATATAAGTATAATAGTCTAAGAATTGCTTTGGACTATATATTTCTTGTTCATCAGTTTTAATAGAGGTAACTGCGTAGCGTTTTGAAAATGTGCATACTCCTTTACCTGAGCAAAATTCCAAAAAATAAATAAATATTTGCTTGTCACGAATCGTCAAATCAGGATTTTTAAAGACAGATTCTAATTGCTCTACATTGAGAAAAAATATCTCATTTACTAATAGACTACATAGGCGTTTAAATGCCTTAATATATCGGAAGACATCATTATGAATTGTTTTCTCATTTCCCTGACTACTATTAATTTTTAAAGCCACAAATTCACGATAAAGTTCTACGGTTTTTTTTAATGAATTAGGAATTTCTATTTCGGCTAACTTGTATTCAAATAATTCAACGGGTGTTAGCTTTTTTTCTAATTCCTGTTTTTTTTGTTGCTTTTCAATGTACTTCCTTAATTCTTCTATAGAAACTGTATATTTCTTACTCTTCTTTTTAGTTTTGTGTATTATACCTTGACGAATTAATTGTCTAACCCAACTTTGGCTAATCCCTAATTCAGTAGCGATATCTTTCACAGAATGTTGTGATTCTTTGTATTTCATTATTTCATCAATGGGAATAATCCATCCCGCATGGTGATAAGCGATTTTTTGTTTTTTTGCACCAGGAAGTGTCTCTTTATTTATTAATGAAAAAATTCCATTAGTACTCATGGATAATTCTTTTGCTGCTTGAGCAATAGACATGTATCCTTTTGGTAATGAGACTGATTTTAAATATTCTTCTACAGTATCCTTTTTTATATAACGGACACCATTTATGATGTTAACATCAGTCAATACCTTTTTTGATATTAATTTGCTAACCCATGATACACCAACAGATAAGTATTCAGCAGCTTCTGGAATTGAAAAGAATCCTTCAGGTGAATAGTCACAAGACTGAATATATTCTTCTATGGAACTAGATGGAACTATCCAAATATTTTCGTGTTTTTTCGCATTAATAAATGTACCTTTTCTAATAAGGTTGGTGACCCATCCAACTGTTAAATTAAGCTGTCTAGCAATTTGAGAAACAGTTAAATAGCCTTTGGGTATAAATAGAGAGGAAGATATTACTTTGTATTGCTCCACTGATTTAACAGGAATCTGCCATGAGCCATGTATTTTGATACTACCATCTAACTTTCCTTTTTTTATTAATTGAAGTAGACTTTTATAAGAAATTTCCAATGCTTTTGCTGCTTCTGTAGAAGTTAAATATGACATACTTCTTATTCCTCCAAACTTTAATTATTATTTAAATTAGGGAGGTATCCCTTGTATAATTCTTCCATTCTGCTTTCAAGTTTACTTCTCATACGTTCTGTATTTCCTTGATAAATTAAGGATGTTGAAAGATTAGAATCACCTCTAGGTAGAGCTATATCATATGGATTATCAGCTTCTTCAGCTAATAGATTTGTAAATATTCCTCTCCCTAAGTGAGTAGACCATTTTTTTTCCTCCAATTTTACACTATAAATAATGTCCTCAGTATTAGTAGAATTTCTTAATTGTTTTAAAAATTCCTTTTTGAGTTTACTAAAATAGGCGCGATAACTTTGCCCAGACATAGCTTTTCCATCACGGTTTACAAATAGTGCATCCGATCCATCTACAGGATTATATTTTTTTAAATGATATTGATATAGATGCTGTAACCAATTTTGAATAGGAAAAACAATTTGTCTTCTAGGCTTTTTAACACCACTTGAGCCGGAGCTGTCATTAATATCCATTCTCATATTTTTTTGTTGAAGTTTAATTACAACACCAAATTCTCCAAAAGAACCAATAGAGGTCACATCAGATCTTTGAATGTTAACGAGCTCACCTTGACGAATTCCTCCGAAGATTTGTAAATAAACCCCTAAAGCGATAGGGTTCGCCACTTTAAAAGCTAATTCAATAAAAGGTAAAATATATCGTTCTGGTAAATCGTGTGCAATATGATCTTTTTTATTTTTAGGTTTAATAACACCTTTAAATGGAGATATTGTATACTTTTGATTTTGCTTTCCGCAAAGAATTTGTTTTTTAAAATCACTTTCTGTAATATGAATCAATAATTTTTTTTTGACTAAGAACTCAAAGAATAGAGTTAAGGTTCTTTCTGCTTTTTGAATTGTTATTCTTGATTTCTCTTGTTTCGATAATTCGTTCAAAAATGTTGTTCCATGGGAAAATTGAAGTTCTTTTAACGATGTAAGTTTGAATTTTTTTCGATTATCGATAAGTATGAAATTTAAAAATGAACAAAGATAGTTAGCATGAAGCCTTTGAGTATTATATGCCCGATACTTCCAATAATAAAAAATAAAATCAGTAAAGGGATGTACGCATAATCTATTATTTTGTTTATTTTTCAGAACAATTACTGCATGTCTATTAAATATAGGCTCGCTATCGCGATACTTTTTTAATACTTCTATTCTCACGCCTTGAACACTAAAACGTAAATTATCGATCTTACTTGAAAAAGCTATTATTGAATTATTTTTCATTCGATCACCTCTACATATGCTCATATTTTCCATTAAAACACTAGAATGTTACCATATTTTTGTTATTATGTTAAGTGCTTGAATATGCTCAGGTTATTAAGTTATTAAATGTGAGTAATTTATTGATATAACAAGGCTTTACTACGTTTAATAATGCTCATCAGTTATAATGCTCATAATTTAATAGATACTACTTGAAATGTGTGAGGACGTTATGAGGCGAGCGCGTGAAGCAGGGTATGTTGGCCGTACGATTAGCTTAGGACTGTCCTATAGTCGAAATGCTATGACAAAAGGATTTCACCGCTCTAGAACGATTGCAGTACCAACAAGTGAAACGTTAGTTATGTATAAAACTTGTCTGGAATTACTGGATGAGTATTTTGCGGGAGAGCCAGCACGTCAATTGTCAGTTAGAATAACGAATCTAGAACCAGAGCACAGCATCCAATTGGATTTATTTGATGAGCGCAAGGAGCAACGACAAGTAATTGGCTACGTTATGGATGCCATTCGAAGAAAATATGGAGCTGTAGCCTTATTAAGGGCGGCTTCTTATACAAAGGCTGGCACAGCTATTACACGTAATCGCTTAGTGGGTGGGCATTTAGCGTAAGGAGTGAATGAGATAAGACGAGATAAAAAACGATTAAGAATTCGAGGAGTGTTTAGATGATACGTGACCGTGGATCAATGAAGTGGACGGCGATGATGCTTCCTGAGCATCTTGGTCTCATTAAAGTGTGGAAGCAAGAGCAATTTTACGATAAAATGCGAGAATTAACCGAGTGGGAGTTAGAGGAAATAGAACAGACTATACAACGTGCTTTTAAAATGCAAAAACTGATTACGTTAACGCTGTGGAACAACAATAATTTGCACGACGAGACAGGGCTAGTTACAGGAACTGATACAATCAAAAAGGAATTGTTACTTGAGACGGATATGGCTATCAAACGTATTGCATTTGACAAAATCCAAGACGCAAAGATGGTGGACGTTAATGATTAATGGTGAGGATCGTAGTGTTTTGTATGAGTTTATAAAATTAGACATGGCCATCAGGTCATTACAACAAGACTATTCATCGCTCGAAAAGTTAAAAATGTCCAAAATTTACATCCATATTGTGGAGGATTTATTAAAAGATATAAGACATGATTTCTACAATAAAAGGCGAGTCCTGGCTAAGAAAAATATTGCCGTTGTAAAGTGGGTCAAAATTGATGAATATTTCAGCGATGTAATCATCAAAACAGCAGGTGAAGATGAAGTGCTACGTTATGCTAATCAAGCTCTAAAAGCACAGGTAGAGGAGCTCATTCATAGCCATTTAAACAAATGTGTGTAGAATATCAAATTTGCATGCAAGGAATCGTATGCCATTTGAGTTGAAAGTTATTTTATATATTTGTCATCTCGAATGTTACTATAAGTGGAAATAAAAAAGGTAGCATTAAATAATTAATATACAAATAAGCTGTGAAGAGATTTTTCTTTATAGCTTATTTGTATTTAAACATGAATACATATGGTTACTATTTGTTTGTAGTGTTTATTCATGATTCAAAAAAGAGAAATAAAATCGTACCTAACAGCTTTTCTATTAAGTTCTAGAAGATTACATCCACTTTTGAAGAAACGATAGTTCATTCTAATAATCTTAAAAATCAGATTATTGTTGCAACACGAAAAATTTCGTGATAGTATTAATAAAACGTTTTACTAAAACGTTTTATTAAAGAAGGGAATGAAAAAATTGAGAAATAAACGAATTGCAACGATTGGTGATGCAATGGTCGTTTTTAATCCGTCTAAAACAGGTCCTCTACGATTCGTTCCTTCTTTTGAGCGAGCGGTGGGTGGTGCAGAATTAAATTTTGCAATAGGTATTACACGTTTAGATATGGAAGCAAAATGGATTAGTTGTATTGGAGACGATGAATTTGGCAAGTTGATTTACAGCTTTGCCCGTGGTGAAGGGGTTGATGTATCACATGTAATACAAACACCATATATACCAACTTCTATTTACTTCAAGGAAATTAGAGAAGGCGGTGCAGGTAAATCGTTTTATTACCGCAATCCATCACCTTTACTTGAGTTAACAGAAGATCGTTTAGATGAGTCAGTACTGGATGATGTGGATTTATTACATATTAGCGGTGTGTATTTAGCAGTGTGTGAACATAACATTAATGTTGCATTGAAATTGATTGGTTTAGCACAAGCAAAAAATATTCCTATATCCTTTGATCCGAATTTACGATTAAAGTTATGGACTATAGAAGATGCCCGTGCAGTATACGAAAAAGTATACCCATCAATCAATCTCCTTCTAGCAGGACAGGACGAATTTGAACTTTTATTTGAAGGGCGTACAGTCAAAGACGTTCAAGAGAGTTACAAAATAGGTGAAATTATTATTAAAAAAGGTGAACATGGAGCCTCAGTTTATACAACTACTGAACAGTATGATCAAGAAGCATTCTCCATTCATGCGATCGATACCGTTGGAGCGGGAGATGCGTTTGATTCAGCTTATGTATATAGCTATTTAAATGGTTATGATATTCCGGAACGGCTGCGTTTGGCAAATGGTGCGGGTGCACTTGTGGCAACGATTAAAGGAGATAATGAGGGGCTTCCGTCATTACGAGAATTAAAGCAATTTATTGGCGATGAAAAACTAATTGAGCGTTAGGAGTTGTCAGGAATGCAAAAAATCGAAATTTTGAAAGCGTTATCAGATGCAAAAGTTGTAGCTGTTGTTCGAGGAAATTCACCTGAAGAAGCGACAGAAATTTCAAAAGGTGCAATTACAGGTGGCATTCGAGCAATTGAAATAACGTATACTACGCCTTTTGTAGAAGAAACATTTAAAGCATTACGTAATTGTGATGCATTAATTGGTGCTGGGACGGTATTGGATGTTGAGACTGCGCGCCACGCGATTTTAAACGGTGCAAAGTTTGTTGTTAGTCCAAGCTACAATGCTGCCATTGCAACGATTTGTAATCGCTATAGCATACCGTATTTACCAGGTTGTATGACGATTACAGAGATGGTGACAGCTCTTGAAGGTGGAAGTGACATTATTAAATTATTCCCGGGAAATCAATTTGAACCAAACTTTATTAAGACCGTTAAAGGGCCACTACCACATGTAACGATTATGCCTACAGGCGGTGTTGGTTTAGCTAATATGAACGAATGGTTAGAAGCGGGGGCAGTCGCGGTTGGTATTGGTAGTGATTTAAATAAAGCATATGCAAAAGATGGTTATGCAGGCGTTGTTGAACGTGCAAAGGCATATATAGAAAATTTATCAAACTAGGAGGTAATTAATATGAATATGACGTTTAGATGGTATGGTCGTGGCAATGATACAGTGACATTAGAAGATGTGAAGCAAATTCCGAATGTGAAAGGAATTGTATGGGCTTTACATCACCTACCAGCCGGAGAAGTATGGACAAAAGAAGCCATTCAAAATGAAATTAATTATATTCAATCTTTCGGATTCCATACAGATGTTGTGGAAAGTGTTAACGTACATGAAGATATTAAATTAGGACTGCAGACTCGTGATAAATATATAGAGAACTATAAGCAATCGATTCGTAATCTTGGCGAGGTTGGTGTGAAAGTAATTTGTTATAATTTCATGCCAGTATTCGATTGGACGCGTACAGACTTATTTCATCCGTTAGAAGATGGCTCAACGGCCCTTTATTTTGATAAGGAAAAAGTAATGAATTTAGATCCTCAAGAACTTGTGAATGAAGTAAGTGCTTCTTCGGATTTAACGCTTCCAGGATGGGAACCAGAACGATTAGCTCGACTTTCAGAATTATTCGAGCAGTACAAAGAAGTAGATGAAACCAAACTTTGGGAGAACTTAGCTTACTTCTTACAAGCAATTTTACCAGTAGCAGAAGAATCAGGTATTCAAATGGCGATTCACCCGGATGATCCACCGTACTCAATCTTTGGTTTGCCACGAATTATTACGGGAGCAGAAAGCTATGAAAAATTAATCAGAATTTCAGATTCAATGGCTAATGGTTTTACGTTCTGCTCAGGTTCAATGGGTGCGGACCCACAAAATGATATGGTAGCTATTGCTGAAAAATATGCATACCGTGCTCCATTCGCCCATATTAGAAATGTGAAAATTTCGGAGAATGGTAGTTTCTTTGAAACTTCACATTTTACATCGGATGGTTCAATAGATATTAAAAATATTGTGCGTACATTAAATGAGCAAAACTTTGAAGGCTATGTACGTCCAGATCATGGTCGCCATATTTGGGGAGAACAGTGTCGTCCAGGTTACGGCTTATATGACCGAGCACTTGGCATTATGTATTTAAACGGTCTTTGGGATGCTTATGAAAATCTAAAGAAATAGGTGAAGTGTATGAAAGCATTACAAGTAAACAAGCCTTTTGAAATGGCTTTAATTGATGTAGCAGAACCAGTGATAACACGGCCAACAGATGTCCTTGTCCAAACAGAATATGTTGGCATTTGCGGCTCGGATATGCATATTTATCACGGCTCGAATCCATTAGCGACTTTACCTCGCGTACCAGGGCATGAAGTAGGTGGACGTGTGTTAGACATTGGTCAAGGGGTTCAAGGATTAAAAGTTGGGGACAAAGTCGTTGTCGAACCAATCCGTTATTGTGGTGAATGTTATGCTTGCCGCAAAGGACAACCAAATGTCTGCGAAAAATTATCTGTTTTTGGTGTGCATGAAGATGGCGGTATGCGTGAGCGTTTTGTTGTTTCTGAAAAGCAACTACATAAAGTAGCAGACCACACATCTCTTGAAGAGGCAGTTTTAATCGAGCCGTATACAATTGGTGCACAAGCAGTATACCGCGGTGAATTGCAAGCTGGTGAGACGCTATTAATTCAAGGAGCAGGACCGATTGGCATCTGTATTTTAAAGATGGCTAAATTAATGGATGCTCGTGTTATGATCTCTGATTTAGATGCCTCTAAACTTTCTTATGCAAAAGAACTTGGTGCAGATGAAGTTATAAATGTGAAAGAACAAGATTTATTAGAAGCTGTTGGTAGATGGACAGATGGAGAAGGTGTCAATGTATCAATTGATGCGGTATGTATTCCGCTAACATTTAAACAATCTATTGATGCAGCTTCAGTTGCTGGAAGAGTGGTTGTACTTAGTTTTGCGGAAGAAGCAATTGAACTCGCCCCACTGCCCATTACGAAAAAGGAATTGTCGATAAAAGGATCACGTTTGCAAACGTTCCAATTTGAAAACGTAGTAAAGCTTGTCGATGCTGGAAAGCTACAGCAACAAGGTTTAATTTCACATACTTTCTCATTACATGAAGCAAAAGAAGCTTTTCAATTTATCGAGAAAAATCCAAACGAAGTGCGTAAAGTCATTTTAAAAGTAGGTGAGTAAGGTGCATGAAGCATTACAAAATAAAGTAGCTGTTGTGACAGGTGGTAGTGGTGTTCTTTGTTCTGAGATGGCAAAGGAGTTAGCAAAGCAAGGAATGCGAGTTGCTATTTTAAATCGTACAGCCCAAAAAGGAGAAGCAGTCGTCCAATCGATTAAAGAAAATGGTGGAGAAGCGATTAATTTTCCCGTTGATGTTTTGAATAAGGAGTCATTAATAGCAGCAAGACAAGCAATTTTACAGCAATATGGTCAAATTGATGTGCTTATTAATGGGGCGGGGGGCAATCATCCAGATGCCATTACTACTGATGAAGTATATAAAGAAGAATCTATTACACCAAATTTCTTTGAATTAACGCCAAGCGGTTTTGAAAGCGTATTCTCGAATAATTTCACAGGAACATTTTTAGCCGTCCAAGTTTTTGGTGAAGCATTGCTGAAAACGAAGGGGACGATTATTAATATTTCATCTATGAGTTCCTATGCACCTATGACAAAAGTGCCTGCATATAGTGCGGCAAAGGCAGCGATTAATAACTTTACACAATGGATGGCTGTTCATTTTGCAGAAGCGGGTATACGTGTTAATGCTATTGCACCTGGATTTTTTATTACCGAACAAAACCGTAATCTGTTGCTTACAGAAGATGGCTCATTAACAGCACGTTCAGAAAAAATCATTACAGCTACACCACAAAAACGTTTTGGAAAACCACAAGATTTATTAGGAACATTATTATTTTTAGCTGATGATACATACTCAGCATTCGTCACTGGTGTAACGATTCCTGTAGATGGTGGATTTATGTCCTACTCAGGGGTTTAACGAAGAGAAATTATTTCAAATATTAGGGGTGAAATATATGAAACAACAAGGTATTTTTGGGGATGGCAAAACTGTTGTTATTATTATGTTGTTTTTAGCTGGTGTCATTAACTATTTAGACCGCTCGGCATTATCGATTGCGGCACCATTTATTCAAGAAGATATTCATCTAACTTCGACACAATTAGGAATTATCTTTAGTAGTTTCTCTGTTGGATATGCGATATTTAACTTTTTAGGAGGGATGGCATCCGATAGATTTGGTGCAAAGTTAACCCTATTTGTAGCGATGATTGTATGGTCTTTATTCAGTGGAGCAATGGTTTTAGTCGTTGGATTCGCTTCATTGATTATTGTTCGTATCGTCTTTGGTATGGCGGAAGGGCCATTATCATCAACCATTAATAAAATGGTGAATAACTGGTTTCCGCCAGATAAACGTGCATCAGTAGTAGGGCTAGCCAATAGTGGTACGCCACTTGGTGGAGCCATTGCAGGTCCAATTGTTGGTTATATTGCATTAGCATATGGCTGGAAATATTCATTTATTGCGATTATGATCCTCGGATTTATTTGGGCAGTTGTATGGTTTAAAGTAGTAAAAGAAAAACCGAAAAACGTGGACATTAAAGAACCAATAGCCAACTTAGAAATGGCAGCAGATGATATCAATCATAGTCTTGGACTATCTTACTATTTAAAACAATCAACAGTATTATTTACGGCCTTTGCGTTTTTTGCCTATAACTATATCCTATTCTTTTTCTTAACTTGGTTCCCAAGCTATTTAGTAGACGCTCGTGGTATGGGCGTTAAAGATATGAGTATAGTAACTGTTATTCCATGGATTTTAGGATTCTTAGGTTTAGCATTGAGTGGAATTGTATCGGATTTCATTTATAAACGCTTTATGAGTAAGGGTGTCTTATTCTCTCGTAAAGTCGTGCTAGTTACATGTTTATTCTTAGCAGCTGTATCCATTGGCTGTGCAGGTATTGTAACAACAACAGTTAGTGCTGTTGCGCTTGTTGCTACCTCTGTTTTCTTCTTATATTTAACAGGTGCTATTTACTGGGCAATTATTAATGACGTTGTGGAATCAAAATATGTTGGATCTGTTGGTGGCTTTATGCATTTCCTGGCAAACACAGCTGGTATTATTGGGCCAACTTTAACAGGTTTCCTAGTAGATAAAACAGGAACGTTCTCTGCAGCATTCTTACTTGCAGGTGGTTTAGCAGTCATCGCTTCATTAGCAGTTATTAAATTCGTTAAGCCAATCGTTCATAAAGAAATAGCTTAGAAATAGAAAAGGTGGATTAAAATGAACAATCAATCAGTTATTAAAATTCATCCGATGGACAATGTTGCCATAGCCTTGAGTGATCTTCCTCAAGGCTTTTTATTTCCATTGGATGAGACAGAAATAACTTTACAGCAACAAGTACGACGTGGGCATAAGATTGCCATCACTACTCTTTCTAATGATGAACATATCATGAAATATGGGTTTCCAATCGGTCATGCAACAGAAGAAATTCAAGCAGGTAGTTGGGTTCACTCACATAATATGAAAACCAATTTATCGGGTGAATTAAGCTATGAATTTAAACCGAAAACACATCCCGTAGCTAAACCTCGTCACGCACAACGCACGTTTAAGGGCTATCGTAGAAAAGATGGACAGGTCGGTGTACGAAATGAAATCTGGCTTATTAATACGGTCGGGTGCATTAACAAAGTAGCTGAAAACTTGGCAAAGCTAGGCAATCAATTATTGAACGCTGACAATTTTGACGGAGTACAGCATTTTGCTCATCCATATGGTTGCTCTCAACTCGGCGATGATTTAAAGTATACACAAAAAATCTTAGCTAATTTAATTCACCACCCAAATGCAGGAGCAGTCATTATATTAGGGCTAGGGTGTGAGAACAATTATATTGATTTGTTTAAGAAAACAATCGGTCATTATGATGAACATCGCGTAGCGTTTTTAAATATTCAAGAATCAGCAGATGAAATGGAAGAGGGTCAACGATTGCTTGAAAAAGCATTTGAATATGCGACGACATTTGAACGACAAGAGTTATCCATTTCGGAGTTGAAAATCGGATTGAAATGTGGCGGTAGTGATGGTTTCTCTGGCATTACAGCTAATCCAATGATTGGAGTATTTTCTGACCAGTTGATTTCTGCAGGTGGAGCAACAGTGTTGACGGAAGTTCCAGAAATGTTTGGTGCTGAACAGATTTTAATGGAACGTGCAAAAGATGCATCTGTTTTTGAGGATATCGTGCATTTAGTAAATGACTTTAAACATTATTTTGTTAAATATAACCAACCTGTTTATGAAAACCCATCTCCAGGAAACAAAGAAGGTGGTATTACAACATTGGAAGAAAAATCACTTGGCTGTATTCAAAAAGGGGGATTCCAAGAAGTAAAAGAAGTGCTTGATTATGGCGACCGTATGTCAACAAAGGGGCTACATTTACTAAATGGCCCAGGTAATGATCTAGTATCAACAACGGCTCTTGCCTCAACAGGTTGCCAAATTGTTCTTTTCTCAACAGGGAGGGGAACGCCGTTTGGAGGGCCAACACCAACAGTCAAAATTTCAACAAATACACCACTTTATGAACGCAAAAAAAATTGGATTGACTTTAACGCAGGGCAATTAGTGGAAGATAAACCGATAGATGTATTAGTCGATGAATTTATGGATTATATTTTAGCCTTAGCTTCAGGAGAAGTACAAACGAATAATGAAAAATATGGATTTAAAGAAATCGCTATTTTTAAAGATGGCGTTACGATGTAGGAGAGAAATAAGATGAAGCATCCTATTAAAATTATGCAAATAGGTGACGGAAATTTTGTGAGAGGCTTTTTTGACTTGGCAATTGAAAAACTACAAGTCCCTTTTAGTATCGTTTCAGTCGCCGCAACAGAAAGAGGAAAAACGGTAAAGCAGTTAGAAGAACAACAGTTACAATTTACAGTGAAGGAACGTGGGTTAAAAGATGGTGAGGTTGTAGAAGAAGAAACTATCGTTAAAGCTATTCAAGATACCATTAATCCGTATGAAAACTGGCATAAATTTTTACAATATGCACAATCGGAAACATTGGAAATGATTGTTTCTAATACGACTGAGGCAGGAATTTATTACGAGAATATCCCTTATCCTACTGCCTGTCCAACAAGCTATGCAGCAAAATTAACGGTATTCCTAAAACATTATTACGATCATTTTCAAGGTGAAAAACAATTGGCTATCGTACCCCTTGAATTGATTGAACAAAATGGTAAAACATTAAAAAATATATGTCTGCAACATGCCAAAGACTGGGCTTTCCCTACAGCATTTCTTGAATGGCTTGCTACTTTAGCCTTTTGTAATACACTAGTAGACCGTATCGTAACGGGTTATCCGCTAGATTATAAGGGGAAAGATGCCTTATATACAGTTTGTGAACCCTATTTTTTATTTGTGATTGATCAGAAAGAACCGTTTAAACATTGGCCAACAAGTCTTGAATTACCTTTTGTCTTTGATGATTTAGACATGTATCGCAAACGCAAGGTCGCCATTTTAAATGGTAGTCACATTTTACTTTCTGCATTTGGCAAGATTTATAACTATAAAACTGTGAGAGAAGCATTTTCTAATGCGGGTATTCGAGCCTTTATTGAAAAAGTAACAAATGATTTTACACAACGATTCCAAGTAGATGAAGACTATCAGCAAGATGTTTTTGAACGTTTTTTAAATCCATTTATCGAGCATCACTTATATGACATTCAATTAAATGAGTTATCAAAGTGGCAAGCACGTATTGCACCATATGCTGAAACGGAAATATATTATCAAGCTTTAGCAATAGGTATGTTTGCAATGAATCCAACACGCTTTTCAATGCGCGAATCTGATAATGTTATAGAAAAATTGACAGATATTCATGAACAATTTGAGCAAGGACAAGCAGAACAAATGCAACAATTTATCGAGCAATATTTCCAGTGTGATGCAACAGAAGTTATTAAACAATTATCAACAATCAATAGATTATTGGAGGGAATAGCATGCGACAATTGATTATTAATGAACCGTTTCAAATGATACAACGTGAGATAGACAAGCCAAGTATTGAAAAAAGCCATGATGTTCTTTTAAAGATCACACATATTGGCATATGTGGAACAGATACACATGCTTTTGCAGGTGAACAGCCATTCTTTAGCTACCCACGTGTTTTAGGCCATGAACTGGCAGCTATTGTGGAAGAAGTCGGAGAAGCAGTTAAAGATATTCAAGTAGGGGATCGTGCAACAGTTATTCCGTACATCTATTGTGGCGAATGTGTTGCATGTCGTCGAGGTCAAACGAACTGCTGTAAATCACTGAAAGTATTAGGCGTACATATGGATGGTGGTATGGGTGAGTATATCGTAGTCGATGAAAGTATTGTGATTACTAATAACGCAGTGTCAGGAGATCAATTAGCCATTGTTGAACCTTTAGCTATCGGTGCTCACGCGGTACGTCGTTCAGTGCTAACAGAGAATGATACGGTACTTGTTATTGGTGCAGGTCCAATCGGGTTAGGAGCGGCACGCTTTGCTAAATTACGTGGAGCAAAAACGATTTTAATGGACTTGAATGAGGAACGTTTAAAAGAAGGTCAGGGATGGTCGAAAGCGGATGACGTGATTGTTGTAAATAATGAAGTAATGGCTCAGCTTCATGAAAAATTTAATGGTGAATTGCCAACAGTTGTATTTGATGCAACAGGCAATCAACAATCAATGGAATCTTCGTTCCAGTACGTAGAAAATAGCGGAACATTAGTGTTTATTGGCTTAATGAAGAAGACGATTACATTTAACGATCCTGAATTTCATTCAAAAGAGTTAACATTAAAAAGTAGTCGTAATGCAACATTAGAAGATTTTAAGACAGTCATGGACTATATGCAATCAGGAGACATAAAGAAAGGCTATGTAACGAAAAAAATCGCATTTGATGAAGTGATTTCTTACTTTGAGACAAAACAATACAACACGAATAAAGCACAAATCTATTTTAAGTAATGAGGAGGATTTCAATGAATATGTCCGTACCGGCATTAAAAAAATTAGTTATCCAAAAGTTTACAGTTCAAGGTGTTGACACAGAAACAGCTGCACAAGTAGCAGATGTTTTGATTTATGCAGATTTACGTGGTGTAAGTTCTCATGGTGTAATGCGTGTGGAGCATTATATAACACGTTTGAAAGCAGGCGGAATTACGAAAAATCCAAATTTTTCAGTCGAAAAACGGGGCACAAATCATCTTATTTATAAAGGGGATAATGGTTTCGGGCATGTCATTTGTAAAGAAGCAATGGATGAAACGATTAAAATAGCTAAAGAGCATGGCTCATGTACAACAATTATTCAAGAAAGTAGCCATTGCGGAGCTCTCGGATATTTTCTTGAACAAGCAACAAGTGAAAATCTAATTGCTATTATGTGTTCTCAAACAGACTCAGCAGTTGTACCTTTTGGTGGAAAAGAGCCGTATTTTGGAACAAATCCAGTAGCATTCGGTTTTCCAACAAACGACAAACCTATCATTCTGGACATGGCAACAAGCAATGTAGCATTCGGAAAAATTTTATATGCACGTGAAAAAGGTGAGACGATTCCGAATACATGGGGAGTTGACGCACAAGGGACACCAACCACAGACCCTCACCAAGTAAAATCTTTAACACCGTTTGCAGGACCAAAAGGATATGGTATGGCACTAGTAGTAGACGTACTCTCTGGAATTTTAGCAAGTGCAGCTTTTGGTCCGCACATTTCAAAAATGTATGGTGATTACGAACAAAAACGTAATCTAGGACAATATTTATATGTATTAGATCCAAATATTTTTGGTGATGTTAACCAATTCAAGGCAAGTGTCTCACAAATGATTCATGAATTACATGATGCTCCAACAGCACCAAATTTTGACCAAGTACTTGTTCCTGGTGAGATTGAACAAAAACGTAGTGCAGATACAATAGAAAAGGGTATTGATTTACCCGAACAAGTGTATAAATATTTGAATAGTTAATTTAACTAATAAAATATGTTATGCTACATAATACCAAGGAGAGTTTTCATATTTATAGGTAGGAGATTGATTTTAGTGAAAAAAACAACAATTGCCGATGTTGCGCAATATGCAAATGTTTCCAATAGCACCGTATCGCAATATATGAATAAGCGATATGAATATATGAGTGTAGAAACGCGTAAAAAAATTGAAGAAGCTATTGAAGCATTGCAATATCGTCCTAACTTGATGGCTCGTAGTTTAAAACAGAAAACCACCTTTACTATTGGTATTATTGTAGCGAATATTATCCATGATTTTTCTACAAAAATTATTAATGCACTTGAAGCAGAGTTTGATAAAGAAGGCTTCCATATGATTGTCTGTAACTCTGCGGATAATCCAAAAAAAGAGAAAAAACATATCGAAACTTTACTTGAAAAACAAGTAGATGGCTTGATTGTTTTCCCAACAGGAGAGAATAAGAATCTGTATGTAAGACTTCATCAACAAACAATGCCAATCGTTTTTATCGACCGTTTTCTAGAAGGAGTAGACATTCCTGCTGTTCTGCTTGATAATTTTTCTGCAATGGATATGGCAGTTGAAATGTTTCGAAAACAACCTTTGGCCATTGTAACAACATCTTTAACATTACCGATTACTCCTCGTGTCGAACGTTTAGAAGGATTTCGACAAGCTTTAAGAAATAGAAACCTCTTTATTGATGAACGCTATATAAAAAATGGCGAGCCTGCTGAAATGGAAGAGATTTTCAATCAATTATTTGCATTGGAACAACCACCAAAAGGAATAATTGCGGCAAATGATCGTATTTTTCAAGAATTAATGATTTATATAAAAAAGCGAAATTTGCACGTACCTAACGATATACAAGTGATAGCGGTTGATGATGTGCCATATGCAAAATTTATAAATCCTTCTATCACAACATTGGAACAACCTATTCTACCAATGGCTCAAAAATCGGCTTCACTTCTCTTAGCAAAAATCAAAAAAGAACATATAGCCAATGATCAAAAATTATATCGCTTTAAGCCGATATTAATTCAACGAGATTCGACTAACTAAAAAAGGCAATCCTAAAGCTATAGAAAATAGCCAGGGGTAGCTTTTTTTAGTTGTACCGATAAAAGGCACATACATTCTTCTTAGTAAAAATTAGTACACATAGGAACAATGCAAGGAGCTATTGGTATCTCGGTTCCGATTATTAATGCGTCAAATGATGCGACAGTAGCGGTATTAAGTTTTGCTGTATTCTTAATGAGCAGAGGTGCGAAGCTGTGGTACTGCTGTAATATTCGAAACCCTTGGAAATGCTTATTAATGCATTTTCAAGGGTTGTTTTAATATTGAAATTAATATTTCAGTGAAAATTTCGATGTGTTGTAGGCAAATAAAATTATAATCAGGTGGAAGTACAATAATCCATGGAGAAAATTGTGATATCTAGTTCTGCTTAAGTGGAATTGAATTTTAAAAATGCTAGTGGGGCTTTCATTTTCTTACGTCTCCGTGACCCAAGTTTTTTATCCAAGGAAGGACTGTTGCCTTGTTCTCATTCAATACCTTGCCCTTTTTTTACTGTTGTAATTCTAAATTACTACAAAAAATTCAAGTTAAACAGATTGAATAGCGGTATTATAAGTATTTTATGATTTATATTTTGATAAATATGGAGGGAATTCAAAAATTTATACGTAGTTATTGAACTTAATGTATACTATAGATATCCTGTTAAACAAGTAGGAAAGTCTTTTTCTAGGAGAATTACGATGAAATTAGATTGTTTAATTGTTGATGATGAGATCGCTTTAGCTGAAACAACTTGTGAATATTTTAATATGTTTGAAGTCAAAACGGCTTTTGTGGCAAGTGCAGAGGAGTGCGAGTTATTTTTGGAAGAACATGAACCATCATTGATTCTTCTAGACATCAATCTCGGTAGCGAATCGGGGTTTGATTTATGTAAAAAATTGCGTAAAACTACGCAGATTCCGATTTTATTTATAAGTGCTCGTTCCAGCGATGACGACGTTCTAATCGCACTTAACATAGGTGGGGACGATTACATTCAAAAACCATATACACTAAGCATATTATTAGCAAAAGTAAAAGCAGTACTCAAAAGATATGGCAGTGGTTCTAACCAACAAGAGGTTTTAGAGTTTGGTCAAATTCAAATTGATACAAAACTTCATCGTGTTCGGGTAAAGGGTAATGATATTCGTCTAAAAACGATGGAATATAAGCTTCTGTATTATTTGGTGAATAATAAAAACCGTATCATTACTAAAGATGAATTGTTTCAAAATGTATGGGGAGATTCTTTTGTAGGGGATGGGACACTAAATGTACATATTCGGCATTTACGTGAGAAAATTGAAGAAAATCCGAAGGACCCGCAATTTATAAAAACGATATGGGGAACAGGATATGTGTTAGAGGACACTAAGCAATGAGAATAAAATTGCTTAGTGTCCTGCTTCTGGTTATTTTTGTTGCAGGAATTACTTTCCCAATAATTATGATTAACAATAAAAATATTTCAGAAGTGAATATTGTAGCCATTAATGAATTAGTTAAAACGGTCGAAAAAAATTGGGGACAAATTAATAATGAAACATTTAATAACAGCGGCTTTCAACAACCACTTATGATTATAGATAATTTAGAAAATGTAATTTATCAAACACCGGGTATTCAGTTTATTAATATATATGACGCCATCAAAAATAGGGATTCGATTATTGATGTGAAGCAAAATGATGAGGTCGTAGGGAAAATTATTATCCGCAATAACGATCATGAAATAGTGCAAAAAATGAAAAAGGAACTGGTTACATCTTTCAGTTTAATAGTTGGTTTAGTAATGATTGTTATTATTATTTACAATGTCTATATTTACAGAACGTTATTGAAACCTTTTATGCAGCTTAAACATTTCGCTACGAATGTTGCTAGAGGTAATCTAGATATTCCTTTAAATATGGATAAAAATAATTATTTTGGTGCATTCACGGAAAGTTTTGATTTATTACGTGAAGAACTCTATGCGTCTCGTCAAAGAGAGTATGAATCCAACCGTAGTAAGAAAGAGCTTGTGGCCACATTAAGTCATGATATTAAGACGCCTGTTGCTTCAATAAAGGCAGTTAGTGAATTGATGCTTCTGCAGGCAAAGGATGAAAAGGTCATTAAGCAAGTGAATACAATCTATTCGAAAGCAGAGCAAATTGACTTACTTGTTACAGATATGTTTCATGCCACTTTAGAAGAATTGCAACAGTTACAGATAACGGTAACCGAAGAATCGAGCGAGGTACTTGTTGAAATGATTGAAAATGTAAATTATGACAATCAGATCGTCTATGATTCAATTCCACGATGTATTATTTTAACGGATTCTGTACGTATGCAGCAGGTAATAGACAATATTATCAGTAATTCATATAAATATGCAGGAACTAAGGTCACTATTAAGTCACAAATAAAGCAGGGTTATCTTGAACTCCACATCATGGACTTAGGGTCAGGAATTAGCGAAGAAGAATTGCCTCTACTGTTCAATAAATATTATCGAGGAACAAATATCGGAGGCAAGAATGGTTCAGGACTTGGTCTCTATATATCGAAGTATTTCATGGAAAATATGTATGGCCAGATTAGCTGTTACAATGGGCATGATGGCTTTACCGTAGTATTGAAAATCAAGCTTGCATGATAATTAAGGATTAGTTAATAATTGCACAAAGATTTAATAAGAATTCATTTTGTATGATAAGACTGTAATCTTCATTACGGTCTTTTTTCTTTGATTTGCAAATTCAAACATGAGCTTAATAAAGGGAGAGTGCTAAAAACATGACAAAGACGATTATCAAAACGGAGAAGCTGTGTAAAACCTTTTCGAGCGGTGGAATTCAACAGCATGTATTAAAAAATCTAGATATCAGTTTAATAGAAGGGGATTTTACAATCATAATGGGTAGTTCAGGGTCTGGGAAGTCCACTCTACTTTACGCAATGAGTGGAATGGATAAACCGACATTAGGCGAAATCGATTTTGCTGGTAAAAATTTAGCTAAATTAAATAACGACCAACTGGCGATATTTAGAAGGAATAATTGTGGCTTTGTATTCCAACAAATTTATTTACTGGATAATATGAGCGTACTCGATAATATCCTGGCAAGTGGTCTTTTAGTAAATAAGAATAAGCGTGAACTCGTAAAAAAAGCGAAAGAACTATTAATACAAGTAGGGATCAATGAAAACGCATGGTCTAAATTTCCGACACAGCTTTCTGGTGGTGAGGCTCAACGAGTTGGGATTGTTCGAGCATTAATTAACAATCCGAGAATACTTTTTGCCGATGAACCAACTGGTGCATTAAACTCTGCATCTAGTGATAGTGTGTTAGATGTTTTAACAAATGTAAATCGAAATGGGCAAAGCATAGTCATGGTCACTCATGATATGAAAACAGCATTGCGTGGAAACCGAATTTTATATTTGCAAGATGGCGTAATTTGCGGTGACTTGCAGTTAGGCGCGTTCAGTGAGGAAGAGAATTTCGAGCGTCATGAAAAGCTCGGGGCTTTCCTTGCAGAAATGGGGTGGTAAGGTGAAAATCATGAATCTAGCCCTAGCTAATATTAGAAGAAGTAAATCTGCAACAGCTTCCTTATTTACATTTATTTTAGTTGCTGCGCTACTTCTGAATATAGGTCTAATGGTCATTACTCAAATCAATACATTTTTTGATAGTAAAGCGGAACAATTAAAAGATCCTCACGCAATAATTATGATGGATTATGCAAGTTATAATTCAAGCTATGGAGAATTTATAACGAAATATCCAGGGGTGACAGAGTCAGAAACAGAAGAAATTATCAATATGGACATTGCCAAATTTAATTTTGGTGATAATGAATTAGCTAGTCGTACCGCTATTTTTAATGCGGATGATCATCGTAATATCGGGGCGTTGAAGTTGGTTGAAAAACTAAACACTTCAAGTGCAAATGATATTTTTATTCCTTACACTTTTAAAACAAATGGTGGTTATGAGTTAGGTGAAGATTTTACCATCACATATCAAAACAAGGACTATAAGTATCGAATTGCTGGATTCTTTGAAACAACAATGATGGGTACGACCAACATTGGATTCATGAAATTCATGCTACCAGCAATTGCTTATCAAACGTTAGCTGATGAACTAGACAAAGGATTGATCATATCTGCAGTGATGGAAGACAAAACACAATCTACAAAGTTAGTAAATGATTTTATTAAGGAGTTTCCTCAATCAACAGTAGGTGAGCCGACTTCATCTATTGGGACGTTAGATATTGAGATGGTGAAAAGTGTGAGCACGTTAACCATTAACATCATAGCTATGATTTTAGTAGCTTTTGCAGCCATTATCGTGCTTGTTTCACTAATTGTCATTAAGTATCGTGTATCAAATAGCATTGAAGACGGGATGACGAATATAGGAGTACTTAAAGCAATTGGTTATACAAGTAGACAAATTCTATCGTCAATTATTTTACAGTTTGTTTTAATTGCTTTTAGTGCAAGTGTTGTAGGGGTTGCATTGTCATATTGTCTTATGCCTATCATAGGAAGCATTATTTCATCTCTATCTGGATTAATATGGTATCAGGGTTTCAATATGATTATTAATTTAACCAATATATTCATTATTGCTTTTTGTGTTGTAATTGTTGCATT
The DNA here is from genome assembly GCF_041262405.1 of Lysinibacillus sp. RC79. Taxonomy (NCBI): domain Bacteria; kingdom Bacillati; phylum Bacillota; class Bacilli; order Caryophanales; family Bacillaceae; genus Lysinibacillus; species Lysinibacillus sp. RC79. The sequence continues at coordinate 43,107 of NZ_JBGCCD010000025.1, read as the reverse complement.
AATTTCCGCCTTCCGTGTTCGAAAAATTCAACCTATTATGGCACTTCGAGGAGGTATTCAAACGCACAGTTTTAGAAAAAATTATTTTCCATTGGAGAATACGGGAGGAGGGCTTCATTTTTTACTTGCAATTAAATCGATGCTGTCAAATGTAAAACAAAACATCATGATACTTTTAATTATTGTTGCATTAACATTCGCATCAGTTTTTTCAGTGGTGCTTTTTTACAACATTGCTTCAGACAAAACCGCATTCGTTAACTTATTTGGCGTAGAACCGGCAAATGTGATGATATCTGTTAGGCAAGATGCAGATACAACAGAACTTTTGAGTCACATTAAACAAATGGACCATGTAAGTAAGGTAAATATTTTTGATTTTATTACAACAAAAATTGATAATCAAACTGTAAATACGAATGTTACGGATAATTATAATCAGTTAGAAAATAATATTGTCTACGAAGGCCGTCAGCCAAAATATGATAATGAAATATCCATCTCCTGGGTTGTATCAAATCAAATTAATAAAGGAATTGGCGATACGGTTGAAGTAGAATATGGGACTAAAACAGCTAGTTTTCTAGTAACTGGCCTCAGCCAATCAATCGGCAATTTAGGGCAAATAGCCTCATTAACGATGGATGGAATTCAGCGATTACAGTCAGATTATAAAGGTACGACCCTTTATGTATATCTAGATGGTATATCAAACCAAAACTTTATTGAAAACGTTCACGAACAGTACGGAGATTATATAGTAGAAACGATAGACATAGATAAAAATGTAGAGAGCCAAACAGGTATGTATACAGCTGCAGTGTTTGCAGTTATGATAATGGTTCTGACAATTACCGTTCTAGTTGTTGTAATGATTCTGTATCTGATCATCAAAACGATGATTATTAAGCGTAAGAAAGAGTTTGGCGTAATGAAAGCAATAGGCTACTCAACAATTCAATTGATGCATCAAATTTCCATCAGCTTTGTGCCCGTGATAATTACTGGAGTGGCCATTGGTGGTGTACTAGGATATTTTTATACGAACCCTATGCTTTCTGTATTACTTTCAAGTGCAGGGGTGAAACGTTTAGACTTTATCGTTCATTTACCGATTATTCTAATGCTATGTGTAGGCATTCTTATTTTAGCCTACATTGTCTCAATGTTCGTATCCTTAAAAATTAAGAAGGTTTCTGCTTACGGTTTAATTTCAGAATAATTATGCATAGTTTAGTATTAAAAATAGGCTAGATTCCAATGAAATAGAAACCGAGACTATATAATTAAACCCACCAGCACCCATGTGTTGCCACATAAACTTACCACAGGAGGAATGTGTGAATAGATGCTAACATTTTGTTAACGCAATCCAGTGAAAAATGATAAATTTCCTTTTTATATTACTCACCAAGAGGCTGGGACAAAACTGGCTAGAGCCTTAAAAGCACTAGAAATCAATTTTTGACGTTGATTTCTAGCGCTTTTCTTTTGTGGATATTTTATAATTTTGCTTTATAAAAATACCTAACAGACAAAATGACAAATAAAGATATGGGGGGTCTCAGGATCAATCTAACCTACGAAAAAATATACGCAATGCTTTAAAAAGATTTACTGGTAAATGATGGGTGATCGTCTTATTGTTAAACCTATAATTAGTTTAGCGATAGTTTGAACATAGTTTTATTAAAGGGAGGATTAGCTTTGTATTTATACCACATAGTGTTTGAAGAAGATGATGATAGATATGCAATGTTACCGCTCGGTTTAAACTTCTTACGGAGCGGAAGTACGAGAGTTTCACGAGAACTTGCCAAATAGAGGGGTGATTGGATAAAAATATTATGTAAAACTACATGAAAGAACTTTAAAGAATCCAATTAGAGCATCCAAAAGAGAATGTAATCCGTTCACATTTCAATGAAAATTTCTTCTTTAAATAGCCGATTGTCAAAACCGTCTATTCGTAATGACAATCCTATGTCTAGGCTCAAATTCCTTATATCTTGATGCCATCAGTAAGGGGCGAACAGAAAAAATCACCGATAACATGACGAGTGATTTTTGAAAATCATATCTATAAAAAAGTCTCAAATTCAAGCTGATGTGTTTAGATAGTTAAGATACCTCGAATTGTGATGGTAGCTGCTCCTGCAACTTTGATGACTGGTTTTAATTCATTCGGAATAACAGTCACATAAAGCGTTCCAGATCTTCCTATCGCATCTCCTTGAGCGATTTTAAGATGTGTTATGTCACCTTGAGGAATAACGCCTTCTAAATAGAGGAAGCCCGCTAATGCACCATTTGCTGCACCAGTTACAGGATCTTCAGGTATGCCAATCCCTGGTGCAAAATCTCTTGTATATAGTTCATATTCTTTCAAATTAGTAAAAGTATAAAGATGTGTCGTACTGATATTATGTTCTTTATTATGTTTCGCTAACGCTGCTAAGTCTGGCACTGCATTGTCGATATCGATTTGATCTTTTATTGGAACGAGTAAATGCCAGACACCAGTATTCGCTAGTTTGATTGGGTAGGTTAAATCAATGCTTTTGGAATTGACGCCGATTAGTCGACTAAGCTCCGTAAGGTCAATATCGATATCTTGTGTTTTTGGCGTTACCTGCGTCATTTCCACATTAATAACTTTTCCATTCTCCTTATGCCATACAACAGGTACTCTACCAATATTCGTTTCTAGCGCTATACCTTCCTTTTTCTCAGCAAGACCAAACTCAGTCGCCAAAAGCCATGTTAACCCAACAGTTGCATGTCCGCAAAAGTTGATTTCTTCAGTGGGAGTAAAATATTTTACTTTATAATCAATATCTTCATTATTGGAAGGTAGTAAAAATACGCTTTCCGGCAAATTTAATTCTTTTGCGATACTTTGCATCTCATCTTCGGATAATTTTTCAGCATCTAGCACGACGCCAGCAGTATTACCGCCAAATTTTTCTGTTGTAAATGCATCTACATGATAAACTCTAATATCTCTCATCTTTTTAACTCCTTTCTAACTTTTATTGTTCCCTCCATACTAATACACTTAATGAAACCCTCATTTAGATTGGTTAGTTACTGTAAACCATACCATAATACAATATTTTAATGGAATATTACACTATAAAAGCGATGATTTACTAAAACTTGCGAAATTTTCATATCTATTATATAGTAAAAATACTATTTTATTAAAGGGTGAACTTTTTGTTAATTGTAGAATTCTAATCTGAATCAACGTTATAGCTTAATTTTGTCAAACAAACCACCTGTATAAAGGTGTTATTTGTTGTGCAAAAAAGCAAGATTAGAATTAGTTAGCTTCGCATAAACATTTAGCGCGACTAGTTTTAGTCGCGCTTTTTCTATTCGTTGATTTAGACAATTTTAATTTTTTACTTATTAAAATTGAGAGGACGAATCTACAATGCAAAAACAATTACAACAAATTACAGCTGATATGCAGCTTGAAGAACAGTATCACACATTAGAAAAAGCTCTACTTGCTTTATATTTCCATAAAAATTGTACAACTAAATCTTTAGCTCATACGACAGGCTTACCAATACCTATCGTTTCAGCAATGAAGAAAGAATTTGCTAAGCAAGGCTGGGGTAAACATAGCTTAACGAAAAAAGGCCAGCTAGCTATCTCGCAATATTTTCAACTCTCAGGTGCTGATGTTGAACTTTACCTTCAATTAACGACAGATCAGGCATTTCGGATGGAATGGATTACACAACATATAAGCGAATTAAGCACTATTTATGATGCTAGACCCATAGCTGACGTGGCAATTGATCAAGCCAAATGTACCGTTGAGACAGCCTTAAAACGTGCATTGCTCGCACTAGACTATACGATGCTACTTAATAAGCGCATTTTATGTTTAGGCGATGATGATTTCATCAGTATTGCATTAGCGTTTTTACTAAAGAAAATCGCTCCATATTCTACAACTGAAATTATTGTGTTAGATATTGATAGACGAGTTTTAGGTACGATTAGCAAAATAGCTAAAGACTATGAGCTTCCGATTAAAACAGATTATTATAACGTTCAGGAGCCTTTGCCAAAAACATACGCTCACCAGTTTGATTGCGTATACACAGATACACCGTATACCTTGATTGGCGCACAGCTTTTTTTATCACGTGCGATTAACGCATTAAAGCCAGAAGCAATGCGACATGTGTTTTTTTCCTACGCTAAACGTAGCTATCAAAAGCAGTGGCACCTACAGCAAAGCTTACATGCTATGGGCTTCGTGATTGACAGTATTCAATACGACATAAACACCTATGAAGGTGCGCAGATTTTAGGTGCTACAAGCCAATTATTCGTATTACAAACAACAGGGCAAATGACTTCCTACATTCCTAATCAGCGTAAATTTACACGACCAATTTATACAGGAGAAATTGAGCGGAAATCCGTCGTTTATCAGTGTATCCATTGTCAGCACTCACTTACAGTCGGAGCTGGCTATCAATACAGCACGATTGCTCAACTTCAAGCCAGTGGTTGCCCAGATTGCAAAAATAACAAGTTTTCACAAATGAAGAGAACAGTACAAAAATCACAATCCAAGCATGCATTAGGGCATCATATTTTATTAGAGTTGCACGATTGCAATGACGCATTACTCAATGACATACAACAAATTAAAAAGATTATGTGTCAAGCGGCCCATAAAGCAAAGGCAACAATTGTGACCGAACATTTCCATCATTTTTCACCTTACGGGGTTAGCGGTGTAGTCATTATTCAAGAATCACATTTAACGATTCATACATGGCCAGAGTACGGTTATGCGGCAATAGATGTTTTCACTTGTAACAGTAAATTAGCTCTACAAGACGCTGTTCAATATATTACTGAGCAATTTAATGCGGGAAATGCCACACAACATTACCTGCATCGGGGCAAATAGAAAAAATGGAGGGGATGTCCCAAAAGCCCTTAAAATGAAACAGGAAAAGAAAAACAAATTGTTTTCTTCTCCTGTTTTTGTATTTTTACTTGATTGAAGCGAAAGAAACTGAGGGACAGCGATGATGTTACCAGAGCACTTTAAGAAGTGGAAGCAAGAGGTTAGACTTGGAGTGACAATGCCAATTGATGATTACCTTGATTTCAGTCTATCTGTTTATAGCCATGAAAAATAAATCACAACTTGGGGCTTATTTATTTTAATATCGAATTTCGATTGTCTATTTAATTTTGTAGGTTCAAACTCCTTGCATCATGGCTGCCCACATGTAAAGCGAAGGACAGAAAAAAATCACCCATATAATGCCGAGTGATTTTTGAAAATCCATTTCTAGAATTATTAGATGTTTAGGTTCATAACAATTTGCTCGCCAATACGGCCAATTCTTCTTTCCCCGTTATCGACAAAGCCAACTTTTAAATACAAATTTTGGGCGGGAATATTTTTATGATTAACGACCAAAACTACTTCATTACATTTTTTAAATTCTCTCTTAATAAATTCAGACAATACTAACATCCCTTTTTTAGCATACCCGTTTCCTTGTTGTTTATGGTCAATAGATAATGCAGTAAGCAGCATAGCATTTGGATTATTAGAGTATTCTTTTACTCTTTCTGTTGCGTGCAGGACAAAAAATCCTACAGGCACACTGTCACTCAAAATAACAATCGGATACTGTCCAACCATTTCTATAGAAATCTCATTTGGAAGGGCAGTAAATTGACTTTGTTCTTCCGGAAGCTCAAAGTCATTCAATATATCCACATACTCTTCTGAGAAATGCACTAATTCAATGGTGTTTGTTTTTTGCATAGAATAGCCTCCTTTTTATATCATTTTAATACAAGAACAAACGTTCGTCAATGAGCTTGGTTTATAAATGGTGAATAATGAAAGAAATGATGCCAGCTAGAAGCAATAATTGAGCGGATGTGATAGAACAATGAGGAGGAAAGGGGTCACTAGACGACAGTAATCCTCGGTGTCAATATAGGAGATTATCATTATTAATCAGCAGGCGTGATATTCATTAGAAGAAATGATGGATATTTCAACTCCCCACAATAAAAATGATTAAGGCACAAAAAATGAATAAAGAAAAAAATAAAAAATTGTTGTAACGAATCAACAAATTTCTGGATATATAGATGATTGGCTTTCAAAAGACTTGATTCAGAATAGCAAAATTCTCATTAGAAAGGAGGTAAATCGTGGATAAAGAAAGTATATATCAAGAATATGGGGATTTTATTTTTAGGTATTTATTAACCCTGACAAATGATGGTCAATTTGCTGAAGAATTAACGCAAGAGACGTTCTATCAAGCCATTAAGTCCATTGACAACTTTCATAATAACGGAAAAGCAAAATTTTCAACGTGGTTATGTTCAATCGCGAAAAACGTGTGGTTACAAGAAATGAATCGCGAAAAAAACAAGCACCAGTTAGTGAACTCACTAAGTGATGAAACTCCTATATTTTATAATTTAGAAGATGAATATTTTAGAAATGAAGACAAAATTAATTTTTATAAAAAAGCTCAACAACTGAGTGAGATAAACCGTGAAATACTTTATCTCAGATTATTAGGTGATTTATCTTTTAAAGAGATTGGCTCCATTTTGGGAGGAACAGAAAACTGGGCAAGAGTAACATTTTATCGTGCAAAACAACAAATCAGAAAAGGTGGGGAAAATTATGAATCATAGCGTTTTTAGAGATTTAGTCCCGAGCTACATAGAAAATTTAACAAGCGAAGAGACAAATAAACAAATAGAAAAACATATGGAACAATGTGAGGATTGCCGACAGTATGTAAAGGAAATGCAGGAAAACCTGTTGGTAGAACGTACTCATGAGCAAAAAAAGGAGGATAAAAATATCGATTATTTTAAAAAGGTGCGATCAAAAAACAGGAAAAAGATTTTCATTATTGTAGGATCACTACTATCCATTTTCCTTATTATATCCATTGGTTGTTTCTTCCTCTTTGCCCACATGTGGATAGCAGATGAAAAGGGCATACAAACAACCGTCCAACAACAAGGTACAACAGTTACGTTGTCCTTTCAAACGAAAAATGACAATCGTTATCTTTTATCGATGAAACATTGGGGGCAGAAGTATATCTATGAGATCACTATTTATGAAAAGTGGAATGATTTTTCAGAACCAGCCAGGACTTTAAAAGATGGAAGTAATGTCACGTTTACATTTTTAGATGAAAATACATTATTACTGGACAATGGTGAAGAAAAGAAACTGACAGACGAAGACAAAATACTCATTCAATATAAAAATAGTACGGAAGAGATACTATTAAAGGATTTATACGATCCAGAAAATAAAAGAAAATGATATGAACATGAATAAGAAAAGAATAGTTGCTACATTCATCCTAGATTATTCACCGACCAATAGAGAATCCCGCAGAAAAGCTAGCAAGTCAACTTTTCTGCGGGATTCTCTTTTCACTTAAAGTATTCTAATTTTTTCATAACGGACGGTAGAAATACTAGCTGTGAAACCATTGTTAACTTTGAAGTGCTTTTCAAAACAACCCAAGTATTGCACCTACTGAAAGAGAGGTAATAATAAAAAGCTCAAGCGTCACAAAATAGCGGGGACACTCGCATTAAATACAATTTGAGCGATAAAAAATAGGATGATGCTCATAATCGATAGATGAATCAGTCCAGAAATATAATTATTTACCGCTCCTGTCCAAAGTAGTACTCCCCAACCCTATATGTTTTCCAAATATCACTGTTGTAAAACTCTACAAGAGATGTTGGTGTACCTATAATTGTACCCGTTGTAGCCTATCCAGATCACCATTAAATACCTTTATACAGATTTGAGAGATATTGTGTAATGAGAAAAGGGATATTAATATAGATTTAAAGAAGTGCAAAATTTGGGGGAATGAAAAATGATTTTACTTAAATATGGGGTAGAGGAAAACGAGCTAACAATGTTAAAAGAAGTTTATCAATCAGTAGGATGGATGAAACATGACGAACGCATCATAAAAAAAGTTTTCAATGCAAGTACACACCAAGTTTTCGCAGTAAAAGGTAATAAAATTATAGGTTTTGCGAGAGCTCTTTCAGATGGCATATTTAATGCTGCTATTTATGATGTTGTAGTACATAAAGATTATCAAGGAAGAGGAATTGCCAGAATTCTTTTAGAGGACATTATTAACCAATTAGAGGATGTTTCTTGTATTCAATTAATTGCAACAACAGGAAATGAACCTTTTTATGAAAAGATGGGATTCAAAAAATTAAAAACTGGTATGGCCATATACAAAAATCCACAACTAGCCGAGGAGTACTTGGAAAGTAATAATCATTAGAACAACGGAAGGAGGGCGGTTAGTTGAAGAGGACATTATAATAATAGAGAACAAATTGAAATGAAGGAGAAGAATATATGAATAATTTTATTGACTTATATGATTTGGTTGAGATGGACGGGTTTGAAGAAGTAAAAGAAATTTTAAACGAGAATGCTAGCTTAGCTTTAAGTAAAGATGAATATGGTTTTTCTTTACTTCATGCTGCTGTAAGCACCGAAAATCCAGAACTTGTTAAGTATCTAATTGACTTAGGTGTCGATGTAAATTCGAGAAATGATGAAGGTATCGCTCCGCTACATATAGTACTTTATCCTGAGGTAGCCGAATGTTTATTAGATAATGGAGCATTAATAGATCTAACTACAAATGATGGAGATACCCCTTTGCATACACAAGTTTCGGACGGCGAGGAACGTATCGATATTATTCAACTACTTCTAAAAAGGGGAGCAAACTCAGAAATTAAGAATATTTTTGGAGAAAATGCATTAGATATAGCTAAAAGCAGGGAAGAAACACTCATCATTAAAGAGTTATTAAAAAATTGAATAGTCAGGTTAGTGCTATAAAAGGAGGAGCAGATTGAAAAAAATAACACTAATTATTTCTCTACTGGCTGTTTTATTAATTATTTCAGGATGTTTATCTGAAATGAAAGGGCAAAAAATAACTGTTCAAAAACGAGTGGGTGAAGATGATATTTATGAAGACTATAAAGAAGTTACCCAAAAAAAGCAGGTCCAAAAAGCAATAGATATAGTAAAAAATGCTAATTGGGAAACTACAAAAAAGATATGAAGCGCGCTGCTGACTACCGATTTCAATTTCCATTTAAGGGTAGCAGTGAAGGCAAAATAGCGTCTTATTCGCTTTGGCTTAGTCCAGATGGTGAATATCTAGAGATTGTTACGGATAGTGATAAGTATGTGAAATTAACGAAGCAAGATTCAGAAGAACTATATGAAATTCTAATAGCAGAAAAATTAAATTAATAATAATTTCTTATTTTCGTACAACCTTCAATTGATATCATCCACTTCAAGTAAGTAACCACAACTTTTAACATCCTCTATCAGAAAAAGCTGTAGCGTACGGCATCGCTACAGCTTTGGTTATTGACTTACTTAGGTTAGTCAGTAAAGGCATTATATCATACAATAGGGCAAACTAAAAATAACAACAGCGATAACCGATGAAGTATTCAGTCACTGGGCAAACACCAAAGAAATCATGGAAATTTGTTCTCTTTTAATAGGTCGAAGATTATGATTTAAGTAAAAATTAACATCCTTAGGGGTATTTTTCATTTTATGAAATGCGCAAAATATTTTATTTTCTCTTGTCAATGTGGGAATATTTGTTCTATTATAGTGTCGAACGAATGTTCTTATCTTGATAAGGAGAGATGAAAGTGACTACTGCAGCAAAAATATATTTAGAACGTGATGAATTTGAGCTTGAGGAAATAGCGTACGCATTAAGCGAAGCAAAAGGAGAAGGCAAACATAAAGTTTTTACAGTTAATAAAAAAGAAGAGCCTTTACAGGTGTGGTCATGAAAATGGATGCAAATACAAAATTAATTCATATTCAAAATGACTTGGGGGATGTTCATAAAGTACATTTCTTAGATATTTTAGAAGTTGCAAATGCTGAATTTTGATCGTAAAAAATATGAATGTATTTACAAGATGAAAACCAGGAGCTCAATGTGAAGATGAGTCCTGGTTTATCTAAGCTTAATAGTTTGCAACTTCAATTAAATTATCATCTGGATCACGAATATAAACAGAAGTAATTGGTCCGACAGCACCTGTTTTTTGGATAGGTCCTTCTTCAATTGCAATTCCTAACTTCTTAAAATGATTTATTACATCCAGTAAAGGAACATCTGTTATTAAACATAAATCAGCACTACCAGATGTAGGCTTTGCAGCTTTTGGTTCAAATTCTTTCCCAACCTCATGTAAATTAATTTTTTGTTGTCCAAAACTAAGGGCTTTTCTACCCTCCCCAAATGTGACCATTTCCATTCCTAAAGCTTGTGTATAAAACGAGCATGTTTTATCAATATTTTTTACAGTTAAAACTAAATGATCTAAATGTGTTATTTTCATATTCGACCTTCCTTAAGATAATACTTATTTTATCCCGCATTAACGGGCAGTAAACCTTTAAAATTTAGAGAAAGCATGAAAAAGCCGATTGGTGACTACTAATCAGAGGGGATGACGAAACCCCGACTGATTAAACTTTCACTTTATTACCATTTTACTTGAATTGGAAAAAATATAGAATAACTTTTTGAAAGCGTATGTGGAGGCTATAAAAATTATAGAGGGAAATTCGATTAAAGAAGGGGAGTTGTCTCATGCTTTACCCATATAGAAATGACGCTAGAAAAACTTTAATTCCTTACTTAAAAAAGCTTGATAAAAATGATTGGTTTTTAAAATCCGATGTTTGTCCAAAGACACTTGCGTGGATTATTGCTCACATTGCCAGTAGTGAGGATTATTGGATTAATGAAATTGCCATGAAAGATAAATGTATTTTAAATCTAAACGAGGAAAGCTCATCGAAGGAAATATTGGATGGATATATTCAAATCAGGCATTATACTGATAAAATTTTACACTCGGTAAATATATTAGAGTTACATACTTTAATTGAGGTGCCAAATTTTAATGATGGGTGGAACCCCCCTTCAGAACCAACACTGAACTGGGTATTTAATCATGTATATATGCATGAAATCTATCATATCGGACAAATTGCACTTATAGCTCATCTTAATGGATTCCAAAAACCTTTATTTTAAAGCTATAAAATAATAAGAGATCTATAAATGAATAGGAATTATTAAACGTGGCGTAGTATCCGAGAATTGGCTCAAGAAACAAAATGGCCTTTGTATCTGGTAGAGAAAAATTTTACGAGGAGAGTAAACATGAAACAGAAAATCAAGTAAGCTGTACAAGAGGCTTATACTGCAATGTATAATGTCTTAAAGGATGATGCTGTTGTTTTAGTGACAGACGGAGATTGTGGGTGTCTTTATTTAACTATGGGGGACAGAAAAATCGCTACTTCAAATTGGTAAGGATTATGAGGATGACCCAAAAAAATACCGCTTTTTGAAGGACGAATATTTACACTACGATGATACAGATCTGCTAGCAAAGGTGAGTCGTGAGTTATTAGATAAAATATTGTATGTTGAAGATGAAGAATTTGTTGAACATAAAGTGATGGTTCATGAAGCGATGAGTGATACGATGTATGAATTGAAGCAGGAGGGTGTTATTGACGAAAACATTTTTGCATTTATTTCGGTGACTGATGATGATGACGATGAATATTTGGAGCTTTCGTCAGTGAAACGTTGCAATCCAAATCACCCGTCACTACCTGCATTTATTCGTAATTGGCAGCATTGAAAAAGTATTGTTTGTGGCGATTTTTAACTCTGAGCTATAATAAGTTGTAGTATATGTCCTAAATTTTAATGGGTCTCTCAAAAATCAGCTCGAAATAAGAAGCTGTTCCTATACCAGATGTTGCTAACTCGGGAGCTACTAATTGTATAAATCTCCAACCATCTTTTACCTTATCTTTAATAACATCTTGATAATTTAATAATGGTTTACTAGATAGCTTAGTGAATTGACTTTATTTTACACAGGATAGGAATGTATAAAAGGGTCACTGGACCAGAGTGACCCTAGCCAACAAATCAGGAGATGCAAAGCTAAATTAGCTTTACACTACTATTATTATGATTTGATAGCTATTTTGTATAGTGAATTGTCTGAGAAAAAAGATTTTAAATATAAAAAGCCGAATAGCATAATCGCACGGACAATTAAGGATGGAAATATATTGAGGCATTGGCGGAATGGTATTGGGATTAACCTCCACTTATAGATAGTTAGAGGTTTAATGCATGACACTGCTAATTGGATAAACTATTTACAGTTACTGATACTATTTGATAAAACACTTGGTCCGAGCTTCCCACTTTTGGAATTAGAGAGTCGTACTTGTACTTCAACGTTCTTCATTTCAGCTGTAATGGCATCAAATCTTCCTGCCCAAGTTGGACTTAATTCTTCTGAAGTTGGATAGAGTTTAAATCGCCAACTAATCTCTTTAGGAATAAATGCAAAGCCTTCATAGCCATCAAAATCTCCGTAAAATGAAGGTTCGGGAAGGTGTACAGCGAGGATACTTAAATTTGTCCGTGCAAAACTAGGTGGATTCAACTGCACTTTATAAATCAGTGCTTCGCCTTTTGCATTTTTCATGCTTTTATCAACTGGCTCCAATATTAAACTGCAAGGCATTGTAATCGCATTTGTTTGAACTGGAGATATAATAAAGGCAGCAAAAAAGCATGAAATTAGAAAATATTTTTTCATATAGCACCTCTTTTCATTTGCTGTGGTTAGTATGTCTCACTTTTTGCTTGAAGATGAAAATAAATGTTAACAAAGTTCAATATACGAAAAACCAAGAGAGCTTAATTGCCTTTTGGTCTTCTTTCTTGTAGAAGATGCATATGTCATTTTAGGGGTATATCAAGGTAAGTTTGAAATAGTGGGGATGTGTTAGGTGAAGTCACTAAATATTCTGATCAAGAAACTATATATAATGGAAACTTTTCAAATCATTATAGAGAAGGAACAAAATATTACGAAAAAGTACTTCTGAAGCGATAGCTATTCAAGAAGGGAATAGTTATCGCATTGCGAATCGCAAAGGGAAATATGGATTAGAATAACATATCATCTTCATTATGTACTATTTAACGTTAAAGTTGATGTTTTCCTGCATTATTTTCTTTCTCCCTTTCGATTAGTCCCATTCAAGTATTGCAACGATACAGACCGATTTGATTAGTAAAATAATATCGCACTATATATTTAATGGCTACTTGCATGCGCTATAATACAAGTGAACATAACAGGACCTATTAAAATCGGGAAGGCTAGAACCTGTATTGATTAGACCTTTGTAAATCTACAACCAATAACTTTAAACGAAATTCCGATATTATTCTTATTTAATTTTTAACGGTAAATGTATTATTAAAAAATATATGTAGTGTTACCTGTTAGGATTTATTCGTTTTCGGGTAAAATCGTCTGGACTGCAAATTCCTCCACATAAGAATAGAAATAGCTTCATATAAATAAAGGTAGCGAAAAAATAGATTCCTACAATTAATGGATTTATAAATTTCAAGAAAATCTTCAGTTTTTTCTAAGAAAAAGATTAACTTTTTATATATACTTATAAAAAAGGAAATTAATGAAACTATTTGAATATTTAAAACGTATTGGTAGTAGGAAAGAATATTGAAGTAGGTGAGGGAATGGCATACACCATTTACATAGTATTAACAAAAACAGGTACATTATTATCTAAAGCTATAGGCATGTATACTGGAAAAGAGATGAATCATGCGTCCATTGCTTTTGATGAGGAGCTCTTTGAAATGTATAGCTTTGGACGTCGACAATTAAACAATCCTTTAAGTGGGGGTTTTTTGCAAGAAGATGCAGAAAGAGGGCTATTTGAAACAGCTGATTGTGTAATTTATCGTTGTAGAATATCACACTATCAATACTTAGAGATGATGAAAATCGTACGTTATATGTATTGGAATCGTGATCGCTATAAATATAATTTTATTGGGCTCTTTGGCGTTATGATGCAAAAGGAGGTACGAAGAGAGCGTGCTTATTTTTGCTCACAATTTGTAGCGACTCTTTTAAAGGTTGGTGGGCTGAAAGTTTATCAAAATCCAGCATTAATGACACCCCACTGTGTCGCACAATTACCTTATTTAGAAAAAGTATATGCTGGGAAGCTTGCAGACTACTTACAAAGTGTACGTTCACCAGCAATGTTATACGGTTAAGGCGAAACCTCGAATCATTCTAATTATTTTTAACCCACGCTATCATAACGCCTCGGCGTATCTAGATATCCACCGAGGCTCCATACTTTATGGTCGCTCTAAGGACGCTGTCGCTACAGATGTCAAAGGACGTAGTAGCTTAAGTCCCACAAATTTACTCGAAGTCCACCACCGATTAATGAAAATATATCTATGCTGTTATGAAATTAAAGGTAGTCAAGTTGGGTATTATTCTCTTTAGAGTATATTATATACTTTAAAGTAGAATTCTAAAGGATTATAAAGTAAAAACATTCATAATGAAAAATAAATAGTTTTGTAGAAATGCTGGGTATGGAGGTGAAGGACGAGCATCTTGGTAGCCTGGCAGTCTGAAGGACCAAAGAAACGAGTCCGTAGATTACCTTAAACGTTCGAAAATCGAAAAATACATAGGAGGGGTTATTGATGAGCGAAGAATTAAATGCATTTGGTTGGGATGCGATTGATCAGGAATTATTAAAAGTTTATGGAGAACAGGAGCCGAAGCATTATGGCACTGTTATTCCATATTTATTAGGGGGCGAAGATCCGCTTGAAGGAATCAGTGCCTATAAGAGTGAGACACCAGTTCCACACTGGCATTTTGTAACTTATGGATTTTCCGAGTTATATGAAAAAGAATCAGAAGATGCTGAATACAGCGGATATGGGTTTGAGTTAACATTTCGTCTTGCCCGAAATGAAGATGAGGAGGAGCCACCAGCGTGGGCGTTAAATGTGCTACAAAACATGGGAAGACATGTTTTTAACAGTGGCAATGTTTTCAGATCAGGCGATTATTTGGATGCTAATGGTCCAATCTGCCAAGGGGCTGACACGCTTTTAATCGCGCTAGCATTTACGTTAGATCCCGAGTTGCCTGCTATTGATACACCAAATGGACAGGTGGAGTTTATTCAAATGGTAGGGATTACAGGCGATGAGCTTGAGGCGATGCAAACTTGGAATACTATCGGTGTGTTAAATGCAGGTCTTGAGTATATCCCGAGCTATGTTACTGATTTATCACGTGCATCTCTTTTACAGATTCCATCAATTGCAGAAGCAGTAGAACAAGGAATGGAGGAAGAAGGCTCTAATACCGGCTATTTATTTGTGGACCAACTAGCTTGGGAGCAGGGGAAAAAGGGATTGTTCAGCAAACAGCCTAATAAGTTAACGCTGGGGGCAAAGCAAGCGGGAATAATCGGCAAACTATTACGCGGACGGATTTTAAAAGGGAAAAGCTTAACCTTAGTTGGTCGAGAAATCCGGGTTATATTTGAGCCAGGAGAAAAATGTGGGTATAACGTGGAGGAAGAGGATGTTACCATAATTTTAAATGAAAATGCTGTTAAGGAACTCAATCAAAGCTTGATGCCGCAAGAACAAGAGTTTGAAGTATCCTCTATACCGGGGCTTTCCATTCAAATTGCAAAAACGTATATTAAAGATCAGCAAGGAAACGTTGTGGAAACAATCGGATGATAAAGTATAGTCTCCCGCTAAAAACGAACAGTATATCCAAATGATGTGCTTTAGGTTCTTAGTGGGAGATTTTATATTAATAATAACGTGGAAGATTAGCGGAGAGGGACGAAGAAAATCAATCGTTTAAATAATCTAATCTAATGCTCAAAGAGATAGATTTGAATAGACTAGAAAAAGGAAATTTATAAAATGTAGGAGATTTGTAAGTATGAGAGTAGATGCTGAGCTTCGCGAGCAGTTAAAACAATTGAAGATTGTAAGTGAGCAGACTGCAGAATGGATAGATATTGAAATGTTTAACTTCTTTCAGCGACTGTCCAAACATCCGCTGAAAGAGTTAAAGCCTCCGGCGGATGTCACGGAATCGGAAAGGAGTGCTTTGTGCAAGCACAAAGCCGATTCCGGACGCAATTATGCCGAGGCATAATTGATTCCAGAACTTTTAGAACGTGAGTAGCTAGGATAAAGCATCAATCCTGATGGTAACTCTCTTATGATTGATGAAGAGCGGTCGTGGCATGCTGATTGGCTTGTGATTGGGCATATAAAACTGACAGGTGATCCGATTATTATAGAGACAGCAGAGCCTGGGAAACCAGTAGCTGTTCTTATGCATGGCATGGGAGACTGGAATGCAGGTCGTTATCTAGCTGGTTCAGTATTAAATTTTCAAGAAGCTATACAGCAAATTATAGAGCTAATTGGTCAGAAAAACGATAATCAATTGACTTGCAAAATAACTTGTATGGAGCTTGAACAAGTAATGACAAGGATTGTGTCAGCAAATGAATACGCCGATAAAGATTTATGGGAGTCTCTATTAGACCCTGCTTTTCAAGCGGCTCAAGGCATGGAGGCTGATTTAATCAAACAAGTGTCGATGATGAACAAGTGTGGAATGGCTATTAAAGAAATTGCTGGCGATTTAAAGCTACCATTGAAAGAAGCGTACGATTATTTGAAAAAGGCGAAAGAGCTTCAAAGTTAAAGTTGTAAAAAAGAGCGTGGACGGAGTACAGATTTTATGTCAATGACAACCTGGAGAGGTATAGATGGTTATCCGCATAAAAAGATGAAATACTATTTTGACTCCTATCTGTAAGGAGGGTGTCTAAATGAAGAAACATACGAAAAGAGCATTGAAAATCGTTGATATTGCCAAAGAGCCTTTAGAGAAATTACCATACATGATCGCTGCATCAAAGGGAGCGGGTATTTCTTGTGAATATCTTCCTATTTATTGGGGAGAGATACTTGGAATGCCGGAGGAGTTGGATGCACTAATTATTGCTTCTGATTTACAAGGAATTGTAGGTCATAAGCAAGAGCAGGTAGAAGAAGCCCAAAAGTTACTGGGTGAGGAACTTGCGGAAGTGCTTTCCCTTTTGTTTCAAATCCATTTACCAGATTTGGACCCAGCAAAGGTGATGGTTTGCTTATGTGGAGATTTATACACTGATCTAATCAAAAGAGGTGCTAGCGGTAATCCTTTGCCTGTATGGAGAGCTTTTCAGAGTCAATTTGGATTTGTCACAGGCATCGCAGGAAATCACGACCTATTGACGAATAAGGAACAAGTTGAATTGGATTCTACCTCAGGTATCCATTACTTCTCGGATGGGGGTACGATCATGTATGCAAAACTTGCAGTTGCAGGACTCGGAGGAATCATCGGTAGGGCAGATAAACCGAATCGGATGGGAGAAGCCGATTATTTGGCAAAACTCAGAGACATTATAAGACATGTTCCCGACATCCTGCTACTTCATGAAAGTCCGAAGATTAGCTCACAAGGTCTGTCTGGTAATCCAAATATTTGGAATGAACTACAGAATGCTGCTGAGCTTTTGGTCTGCTGCGGTCATGTTCATTGGGATAAACCACTAGTTGAAACGAATGATGGGCTACAGATTTTAAATACGGATGGTCGTGCTTTTATCTTTACAGCCGCAACACTAGATTAGAAATAACGGAGTATTTCACTTAAAAGGTTGAGATATTCTAAAGAATAGATACGATAAATCCTAAAAAGGTGGAAATCCAACTTAGCGTTTCTAATCAATTCTTTAAAGTGATATTGGAATTGGCATTTCGCCTTCATGTAAGGAGTCTATTTCCTCTTGAAATCTTGTAGTGATGAAGGGAGGAAAGCTCTTTACTTTTAGGAAATGGGAACAGAATTGTGCAATAGCTTATTAACATTAATTGTAAAGGGGGAGATTGCATTTGGAGTATGAATTTTGGATAATGGCATCTATTGGAGAATTAGTTTATTATCCAGATGAATGGAAAGATGAATATATTCCTCACCCAAACTTCCAAGCGATTATGGATGCAAGTGGTATCAGTGTACCAATCGAGGCTATTTACGAATGCTACTATAAACAGCCTGTACATACCGGTCATGTACTAGTGTTTTCTAATCAACAGAAGCCAGGTACGTGTATTGTTTTTGACACTTATCGAGACATAACGGATCAAAGCGATATGATTAGATTCGGATGGAGAATCAGTGGAAAAGAAACTATTGAATCAGTAAAACAATTATCACGGCAACTTTATGATGAATGCGAAGATGTCACCGTATTTTACAAGGAAGGCCAGTCTGTTCTCTACGAGGTACTGAAAGAAGAAAACTATCCACTTAAAATTTATGATAAAAAGGTATTTAAACAGCAAATCAAAAGGTACATAGTTTGAGATAACTGTTCTGTTATCTCAAACCACACTACATGTATATAGCCATTTCTTTATTTACGGGAAGATAAGTAATCCAAATACTCTAACCTAGTGAGCCCACCTGTTTGACGATTGAATTCATCATATGTAATATCCTCTGGTAAGCCAAATTCCGCAAGTGCCTGCTTGCGTTCCTTAGCATATAACGGATGCTCCAGTGAACGTAACATTGCTTGTTCTCTGGTAGTATCAAACCATTCGACGTTGATTCCTGCACATACGCCATAATTAGAAAAACGACTTGCTGTCTTAAAAGAAGTTTCTTTTTCTGACTTACTAATTGTTCCTGTTCCCCAGGAAAGGCGGTAGCATTTTTCTTTTTCATAATCGATGTTTATACCATAACCAAGTGGTAATAGAATATCTGTTTCGGTTAGCGTTTTGTGTCCAACTTTATCGTAGCCACCTCGCATAAAATGATCGTCCATGACAATCAAGGTTTGTTCAGCTAATGGAGCGGATGTAATATGCTCTATACTTGGTAAGCGATTTATTGTTTTGAATAGATAAGGTCGAATAAAAAGCGGCATCGTCATTACATCATTCCATAGGCTATTTTCTGAAAACAAACCATCTTTTTGCATTTGGCGTAAATCACCGACGACAAGCACATAGCCATCTGTGAACAAATCAATTTCAACTCGGAAAATATCTCCTGGAACAGCTTTATAGCGCAAGCTTTTTTTCCTTGAGAGTTTTTCCAACTTCTCACCATAGTCTGGAGGTAAATATGATGGAAACTGATGTAGCCACTCAAGGATTTCCTCCTTACTTGTTAAATTCTTCGTGTTTGTCAGTGGCAGTTCGAAAAAGGTCTTCGCATTGCGAGCGATAATGTAGCCAGATGGCTGATCCCCGGTACGTACGCCAGCAGAGAAAACAACCCCGTTCGCTTTAACGCTGGAAATATGGGTATAATTCATTTTCTTCTCTTTACCGCGTGCAGTTTGAGGAAGAATTACTTCACGATTTCGTGTCGTGATCTCTACATCCGATTCTTGATAAACCTGCTCACTAACCGAGATACGTTTTCGAATGATATCACCATCCATGCAGATGAAATAATCACTTCGTATTTCAATCGTATCCCAATGCTCTTCTATTAGATGTAGTCCAAAATAAGGACGGAGCATATTTGTTAGCCAACTGTTGATATGTGCCATGAGATTACCTCCTATTCATGTGATAAAATTGATCAATGGATTATGTCA
This sequence comes from Lysinibacillus sp. RC79, assembly GCF_041262405.1. Taxonomy (NCBI): domain Bacteria; kingdom Bacillati; phylum Bacillota; class Bacilli; order Caryophanales; family Bacillaceae; genus Lysinibacillus; species Lysinibacillus sp. RC79. The sequence goes on along the minus strand of NZ_JBGCCD010000025.1, from coordinate 23,348 downwards.
AGTATACAGAATGCTTCTAGCTACGAAAATATTTCATATAAAAATATCCATGAAATAGTTAATTTCGATTATTTAAAATGATCGCACTGGGGAAGAAGGTAAGCATAAACCCTTAGGACTTGTATGAGGGCCACCATGGGTTTTCTTCAACTTTGAAACTTTTTCAGAAAACTAACTATACTGCAATGTTCAACCTTATCGCAAAACCTTTTCTGCTATAATTAATGACAGTAGAGATGGGGGTGATGAAGATGCATATCGTTACAATTGAAGGCGTGCCATATGATTGGTTGAAGCAATTACAGGAGATTCATGCACATGTATTTGATGGAGAAAATCTCCCACTAGAAAAACTAGAATACAAAGAAGGACTTATTTGTTTATTAGCAGTAGAGAATGAAGTTATCATAGGCTTTAAACTAGGTTACACACACCCTGATGGCGTTTTTTATAGCTGGTTAGGTGGTGTCCATGAAAAGAAACGGGGTCAAGGAATTGCCAGTCAATTAATGAGGCGACAGCATGAATATTTACAGGCACTTGGCTTTAAAAAAGTTCGTACATATGGTAGAAATGAGCGAAAAGCAATGCTCATCACAAATCTTAAACACGGATTTGATATTGTTTCAACTTTTGTAGATAAAAAAGATCGACATAAAATAGTGTTTGAAAAAACATTGGAATAGGAGTTTTATTATGAAGGCATACTTAGCAAATGGATTATTTTCTTTAGGAGATCGTTTAGTTAACGAGCAGCTCGCTGCAGCAATTAGAGAGGCAGTACCAGGCATTGAATTATATGTGCCACAGGAGAATGATGCGATAAATGATAAAACGTCTTATGCAGATAGTTTGGCGATTGCGCAAGCAGATTTAGAGATGCTGCAAAATAGTGATGTATTAGTAGCCGTTTTAGATGGAGTTGAGATTGATTCAGGTGTAGCAGCAGAGATTGGTGCATTTGCGATGCTGAATCGACCAATCGTAGGCGTATTTACAGATGTTCGTCAACAAGGCCGGGACAATATGATGAAAATAGAGGCACTTGTACGGGACGGAATTGAAAATCAGTTTGTTTATCGTAATTTATTTGTTATTGGCTTGATTAAGCGTACGGGAGTGATTACAACTTCCATTGCTGAAGCTGTTAGAGCCGTTGAAAAATATAAAAAATAGGAGGAATTTTGTATGTTACTATCAACAACAGATATTGTAGCGGGGAAAGAAATTGTAGAAACTATAGGTTTAGTAAAAGGCAATTCGGTACAAACAAGAAATATTGGTCGCGATATGATGGCTGGACTACGCAATATTGTCGGAGGAGAGATGAAGGAGTATGCAGAAATGCTCACTCGCTCGCGAGAAATAGCCACACAAGCTATGGAAGAAGAAGCAAGACAACTAGGAGCAAATGCAATTGTTGCAATAAGATTTTCTACATCATCTGTCATGGATGGTACATCAGAAGTATTAGCATACGGAACTGCAGTAAGAGTAAAGGAATAATCCGGTAAAGACTTCGATCAACAAGATTTTAACAAATGGTCAATGAAATTGTGTGAATGTTGTCCTTAAAATGTGAGTAATTTCCGTCTAGGCTACGCACTTTCGCATAGATACATTGTTGCTGCCGCTACGTTTATACTACGCTTTTGCACAGATAAACATCATTGTTGCTACCGCTTCGCTTTCGCACAAAAATTCATTTTGCTGAAGTTTCGTTTTATCTCAATAAATTCTATGTGAAGTGGTTGATTGGAGTGGAGACTGAGCGACTCCTCGGGGATTAGCAATAGAGGAACGAAGGCTAAAACCATCACGTCCTGTGATAACGCCTTCGTGACCAACATCGGTGCTGCTGCCGCTTCGCTTTCACGCAAAAAACATCTGTTGGCCCGAGACCCTGGAGCGAGCAGCGCGAGTGAAGCGGCTCATCGGACGCCCCCAGGAAAGCGCTCAGTCGGAACGGAAATCAACCCCTCGCTTTGCCGAAGAGCAATACTTTATTTAACATGACTTCTGTAATTTCATTTGACATAATAAAAAGGACTTCAATCACCTAGATTGAAGTCCTTTTTATCTGCTAATACGGGATTAACTGTAAAAATAAAGTGAATTATAACAAAAGTATAGTATGTCGTGCCAATTATACCAATAAAATAGAAATTTCGTAGTTAAAAGGACTAATAGTGTCCAACTCTTTTTGTATAATAGAGAAGTAACTTTGAAGAAAGAGTGGGATATATGGTAGATTCACAACAAAACAAGGGCTATCGCGTCATTTCGATGTTTGACAGACTGATGGATGGTCAAGGAATTAACAAAAAACAAGAAGCATTTACACATAATGTTGGTGAAAAAACCATACAACGGGATTTGAATGAAATTCGAACGTATCTAGAAAAAGCTAAATTGGATTGCCATTTAGAATATGTGCGGACAGAAAATGTGTACAGGCTGACAAATAAAGGGGAAAGTATTTTATCGAAGGAGCAAGTTTTAGCGATTGTTAAAATTCTCATCGAATCAAGAGCACTGCTAAAATCAGAAATGAGTGATATTATCGATAAGCTTATTTCGATTGTTGCGGCCGATAAGCAGGAGTTTATTCATAATATTATTTTAAACGAAAAGCATTTGTACGTAGATTTAAATCATAAAAAGTCTCTATTGCATTTAATTTGGGTTCTTTCAGAGGCGGTTCAAAAAAAGAAAATCATTAAAATTGATTATTTACGTGAAGGCGAAACAATTCCTACAGAAAAGATTTTAAAACCACTCGCCGTCATTTTCGCAGAATACTACTTTTATTTAATTGCTTATGATAATAAGCACGAAAAGGATTTGCCCATTGTCTATAGAGTCGACCGAATACAACATTTTCTTGAGCTTGATAAAAAATTTCAAATACCATATGCCGAACGTTTTCAAGAAGGAGAATTTTGCAAACGTATTCAGTTTATGCACGCTGGCGAGCTGATGCGAATGAAATTTATCTTTAAAGGAACATCTCCGCAAGCTGTATTAGATCGTTTACCAACGGCAAAAATAGTATCCAAAAAAGATGGGCAATATTTATTTGAAGCAGAAGTTTTTGGACATGGTATTAAAATGTGGCTGCTGAGCCAAGGAGCAAACATTGAAGTGCTAGAGCCAATTGAGCTAAGAGAAGAGATCATTGAAACCATTCAATCGATGCAGCAAAATTATCGCTACATATAAAAACAAAATAGAAGGTAAAAATCCGCGTAAAATCAAATCAAAGCGGATTTTTACCGTTTAAGAATGATATTTTCTAAAAAAGATCCTCAAAAAACACCATATTAAAATTATCTAAAAGCTTGTAATCTTTCATATAGTTTTCCTCATACAAATAAACGAATAAATGCTTTGAGTCATCTAATCGTATGCCTATTTCTTGGTTATCATTATTACGTAATGTTAACCAATAAGCCTCGTCATAATCTGAATTGGAAAAATAGACTTTTCGAAGTGGCTGATCTTCAAATTGCTGCATTATTTGATTGATTGTAGTTAAATCTGTAATAGTGATAGTTTTGTGATCAGAGGAACGGATCAATTCAATTTCATTAATTTGTTTAATATCAAATCGTTCAATTACCTCTTTATTAAAAGTTGAATCGCGAGTTAAAAATATGGTTGAAGCATATAAAATGAGAAGAGGTAATAGGATGCCAATTAATATTTTATATCGTTTTTTCATGTTAAACTCCTTGAATTCTAAAAATTCGCACATATGTATTCTTTTCCACGCTATAATTGAGCATATACTGAATGGATAAAGGATGGCAATCAAATGACACATAATTATGAAGAAAAAGAGATATTGTATCCAGATGGTACATTAATGTATCGTGGCGGTGTGAAGAAAAATGACTTTGGTCATGACATTTATGATGGAAAGGGTACGCTATTTGACCAAGAAGGGGAGCTGTTATTCGAGGGAGAATTCGTCAATCATTTGAAGCAAGGTAACGGCATCATGTATTTAAAAGGACAAATGATTTATCAGGGCGAATTTATTCAAAATAAAAAACAAGGTAGTGGTATTTTATATAAGGATGATCAGGTATATTACGAGGGACATTTTCGTAATGATTTAATGGAAGGTTACGGGATATTGTATTATGAGGAAGATGTTATGGCTCCATTTAAAGAGATTCGTACACAGTATCCGCATTTAAATCAGCCACAATATGAGGGTGATTTTGTCCATGGCATGAAGAAAGGCAAAGGAAAACAATACTATCCAAGTGGTTTTTTACAATATGAAGGTGATTTTATCTGGAATCATATGCAAGGTGCTGGAAAGCTTTACTTCGCACCAGAATCGCCAAGTGCTGGGGAGCTTGCAAATGGTGTAACATCCCTTCAGTACGATGGCTATTTCTTTGAGGATATGAAGCATGGAAAAGGTAAGAACTATTCCAGACAAGGTGTACTTGAATCGGAGGGGCAATTTAAAGAGGATGCGATGACAGGACAGGGTACTCTTTATTATGCTAATGGACAGGCTTCTTATATTGGGGAACTTGTAAATGGAGAAAAGCACGGTCGAGGAGATTATTTTAATGAAGAAGGAAAAATTATTTATAGTGGTGAATTTATTAACGGGGAACGTTTACGAATTACACCAGAAATAGAACAGGAGATTGAAAAGTTACAGAAGCAGCTGGATGGACTTGTAGGACTTCCAAATGCCAAAAAGGAATTACATAATCTAATTAACTTCATAAAAATTCAAAGTTTGCGTGTCGATCATGGTTTAACAAGCTTCCCAATAACATATCATCTAGTATTCTCTGGAAATCCAGGTACAGGAAAAACAACAGTAGCGCGTATCATAGGCCAAATATATAAGCATCTTGGTGTACTTTCAAGCGGGCATTTTGTGGAAACAGATCGTGCAGGCTTAGTAGCAGGATATGTTGGCCAGACTGCTTTGAAGGTCCAGGAAGTTGTGAATAAAGCAAAAGGTGGCGTACTTTTTATAGATGAAGCCTATTCACTAATCAATGATAAACAGGACGCATTTGGTAAAGAAGCGATTGATAGTTTATTAAAGGTGATGGAAGATTTACGCGATGATTTAGTTGTTATCGTTGCTGGATATACAGAGCTCATGGAGGAATTTTTGCTTGCCAATCCAGGATTTAAATCCCGCTTCAACCATTTTGTGCGGTTTGATAATTTTAGCACAGATGAGCTTTATGATATTTTTTGCCATGCTTTGTAAAAATAATGATTACCAGTATGGTGACGTATTTGCATACCATATGAAGGAGCAATTGCATCAAATTCCAGTTGAATCAATTCCAAACTTTTCGAACGGTCGTTATATCCGAAATTTATTTGAAAAGCTCGTGACCATTCAATCAAACCGTCTAATTCAACAGAAAGACATTACGAGAGAAGAATTAATGGAGTTTACAGAGAAAGATATTTTACTAGGCATAGCAGAAAGTCTATTTGATAATACATTTTAACTTCTTTCAGCAAATGTTTTCTGTAGCGAAAGCAAAGCGTCAGCTACAAATGTCCGCTGAAACAGAGGAACTCAGTCTAAAAACAAGTTGCTGACGCTGCGTTAGCACTACGCTTTCGCACAAAAAACATCTGCTGCTGACGCTTCGCTTTCGCGCAATAAACATCTGCAGGCCTAAACACAAAGCCGATTCCGGACGCAATTATGCCGAGGCATAATTGATAAGTTGTCATTGAGGTCAAGGGATTAATAAAACTTGGCCTCAGCTGTAGACAAAAAAATATGATCAATAGACAAAGTTGATCTTCACTCTTAGTCACCATTTTCCGCTAATATCAACGGTTCCTCGTTGCTACCTATAAGCGATCTTTTCGATATTAAATGAAAAAAGGAGAGAAAGATGAAAAAACTTTTAGCTATTATATTAGTATGCGCATGTATTTTACCAAGGGTAATGACTATAAATATTACGATTGACAATAACATTAAAGTTCATAAAAATAAATAGATTAAACAATTTACAAAAAATGAAATTAGTAGTAATCTAAAATAAGAACATACGCTACCGTATTTTACTGGAGAGATGACATGCAATTAACGAGGGAAGATTGGATAAAAGCAGGCTTACAACAATTAGCTGATGAAGGAATACATAAAGTTCGCATCGAAGCACTTGCTCGATTACTAAAAATAAGTAAAGGGAGCTTTTATCACTATTTCCGTGACCATCAAGAGCTGTTAGATTCTATGCTCGACTATTGGGAAGTACATGCAACAAAGCTGATTGTTCAAAGTATGGAGCAACAGGATGCCTCATTAGAACAGCTATTACAAATTAGTTTTAATCGAGATAAAAAAATGGAAATTAGTATTTATACTTGGGCAAAATATGATCCTGTTGTTGCAGCACGCTTAGTGGATATTGAAGAACAAAGAATTTCTTGTGTTGCGAAATTGTATCAAAAAAAAGGCATAAACAATGCTGAATCGATAGATAGAGCGAGACTTGCCTATTTAACGTATGTAGGATGGATGACAAGGTTTGAAGAAAATCCTAATTTTGATCTTGATAAAATGGTTGAGCTTTTAATACACGATTATAAATGTCCCTAATATGGTTATAGAACCTGAAGGGACAAAATTATTACCATAACATACGGTAGTGTATGTTTTAGGATTGCGACATTGGAGGTAAATATATGAAATCAATTTTACCATTATTAGCTGTAGGGATTCTGTGGTTTATCAGTTTTTTGCATATGTATTGGGCTTTTGGAGGTCGATGGGGTTCTACCGCTGTTCTTCCAGTAAGAGAGGGAGAACATAAACCTGCATTTACTCCGAGAAAATGGGGAACATTATTCGTAGCCATTCTTATTCTATTTGCTAGTATCATTATCGTTGTTCAAGGTGATTATTTGCAGAGCTTTCAAGCAAATAGTCCATCTAAAATCGGAAGTATCGTCTGTGCTATAGTTTTCACTATTCGGGCGATTGGGGATTTTAATTATGTTGGATTTTTTAAAAAAATAAAACATTCACAGTTTGCTAAATATGATACTTGGATCTACAGTCCATTATGTTTGTTCTTTGGATTTGTCTATATCATTCTATTGTTTTAAAATGAGTGACAGCGGGGGAGAAATTATAGGGGGAAACAATCTTGAATCAAACAATATACTTACTTCGTCATGGTGAAACTGAATTTAATACACAAGGACGATACCAAGGAGAGCTCGATTCTCCATTAACAAAAATGGGTGTTCATCAAGTACAACAAAATGCACAAATGCTGAAAAGTTTAATTGGAAATCCTAATGAATGGAAAATTTTTTCAAGTCCATTAGGAAGAGCCATGCAAAGCACTGAAATAATTTGTGAAACAATTGGATATGATTTAAAGAATGTTGCAAAAGATAATCGTTTAACCGAGGTTGCAGTGGGACAGTGGGCTGGGTTAACAACGAAAGAAATTGAAAGTTCTTGGCCCAATCTTTTTCATAACACAGACGTGTATAATTGGTATTTTAATGCACCTAATGGAGAAGCTTATGACTCAGTAGTGAACAGACTAAGTGCTTGGCTAGAAGACATTCAACATATACCGAAAGTGATTGCTATTTCACATGGTTTAACAGGTCGTATTTTACGAGGAGTATATGCGGATTTAAAAAAGGAAGATGCACTGAAGCTAGAAGTATCTCAAGATGTATTCTTTAAATTAGCGAATAAAACGATAACGAGAATTTGTTCAGATTTCGATGATTTTTATTAATAAAAAATCAGCTTTAAGAATTTCTTCATAAATTTCCTACAGGAATATTCATAAATGCCCCCTATTATAATGAGTGGGGGGCGTTTTTTTATGAAAAAATTTGTCTTATTTTGTTTTATATGTGCGGCTGCATTCTTTTTTTATTATACAAATGACACAACAACAGAACAGGTGCAAATAGAGCTACCTTCATTGCATAGTAAAAATGCTTTGCTGCTGAATGAAAAAGGAGATGTATTATACGAAAAAAATGCAGATGACATTATTTATCCTGCATCATTAACGAAAATTATGACAGCGATTGTTGCCATTGAAATGACTACTGATTTGCAGAAGCAAACAATCGTTACACCACAAACGATTTCTAAATTTACTGCTCAAAATGCTTCCATGGCGGGCTTTAAGGCAGGAGATTTTGTAACGATAGAGGATTTATTATATGGCACACTGCTTGCTTCTGGGGCGGATGCTACAGGAACACTTGCGGATACAATGGCAGGTAGTGAAGAAGCATTTGTGACATTAATGAATAATAAAGCGCATGAATTAGGGTTGAACGATACCCATTTTGTCAATGTCAGCGGATTACATGATCCTGCTCATGTCTCCAGTGTCCGTGATATAAGTAAACTATTTCGTTATGCCATTAAAAATCCTACCTTTTATCAAATCTTGACTTCGAGAAGTTATATGACACATGTCCCAAATGAATTAACGATAACAAGCTCACTTTTAACGAAAATACCAGGTGGAGAAGGTTCAATATTGGGAGGGAAAACGGGCTACACACCTGAAGCTGGTCTTTGCTTAGCCTCTATTATCGAAAAAGATGGGAAACAATATATTTTCGTGACGACGAATGCGAATGGGCAGGCTTGGACACCACCATTCCATATTGAAGATGCTCTTACGGCGTACGATGCGCTATAGGAGGAAAAAATATGAAAAAAATAATAACTTTTTAATCGTTTCAACCGTCATATTTATAGGGTGCATTGCACAAGTACCTGAAAAAAAGGCGTCTTGGGAGCCTTTGACAAATGAAAGTTGGCAAAAAAGCTAACACGGTATTCATGCTTGGGGATACAATCAATCATTTTCATTTAAGTGGGGAGGTGTTACGTGTCGTTTATAAAAATGACAATAAAGCATTAAAATGGTATTCATCATCTACTTCGAGGAATAAAGCACTTGTTTATAATGCAAAGATGGGCGGAATTTTAGTTCCAATTGCCAAGGGATACGGTTTTGAGATAGACAGTAAATGTTTTAAATTACCATAAATGTTATAAATTACTTAAATGGTTAAAACGTATGCCATGGTAATAAGTTGATTGTAGTGGAGGCTGAGCTACTCCTTGGGGATCAGCGTCACAGATGAGACCCTGGAGCGAGCAACGTGAGTGAAGCGGCTCATCGGACGCCCCCAGGAAAGCGCCCAGCCGGAACGGAAATCAACCCTACGTTATGGTGATGAGCCAATTTAATCACAAAAACTAGTTGATTCCTACTATTTCCTGGTAGAATTTATTATTCTATAATTAGAGTCGAATCCTATACTTTTATGGAAAAAACATATGAGAAAAGACATCTGTGATGAAAAGGGCGGTGTAGAACAATGAAAAAACTTTTACCCTATGCTATTATTTTGACTTTTTTAATCAGTTTTGTGTTTGTAGGTAATACTTCTGCAAATGCTGAGGGAACACCAGTTATTCAATCAGTAGCTAATGACACAACCGTTTATGTAGAACCTTCCGTAGAAAGTGCCGTAATCGGTCAAATAGCGAAGGGTAGTTATGTAACAGCTACACCAGTAAGTGAGGAATGGACTCGAATTAAAGTGCAACAGCTAGAGGGATATGTAGAAACGGCAGCATTAGTAAGCCTTACATCCGAAAAATATGTAGTGACGAAAAAAGATGGAACAACTTTATTTACATATCCAAGTCCAAGTGCACAAAAAGCGGGACAGATTTACGAAAATAGTATTATCTTTGTATATGGATCAGCACCTGGAGGTTGGTCATTTGTCCAATATGGTCACCAAACAGGTTATGTTGCAACGAATTCTTTAAAGAAACCTGTTGCGACAAAAAAACGAGTAAATGCTGCTAATGGCGCTGTCCTTCATTTAACTGCTAGCCCAAGTGGCGAGGTTCTCGGTACGCTTGCCAATAAAACAGTCGTTCAGCAATATACAACGCTAGCAGGCTGGGCCTATGTAGAAGCAGGTGAACAAAAGGGCTATGTGAAAACTTCAGAGCTAGCAAATATCCAAATAGCTGATAACAAAGTTTACAATAAAGGTGTACCAGTAGCAAAAGGGGAAAAGAAGCGTGTGGCTTTAACATTTGATGATGGGCCAGATGCAAAAGTTACCCCACAAGTTTTAGCTATTTTAAAGAAATATGATGCAAAGGCTACATTTTTTATGGTAGGGCAAAATGTCTCTAAAAATTCAGCAGTCGTAAAGCAAATTTATGAGGCTGGCCATGAAATAGGCAATCATACATGGGACCATGCAAAGTTAACAGCCTTATCGACAGCAAATGTTAAACAAGAGGTTGATCGAACTAGCAATGCTATTAATGCAGCGATCGGTCAATATCCAACGGTTTTCCGTCCACCATATGGTGCAACGAATGATAAAGTTCGTTCTGTCATTACGATGCCTTCTATTCTATGGTCAATCGATACGCTAGATTGGAAGCATCGCAATGCTGATAAAATATTAACGTATGTGAAAGCATCAGCGAAAGATGGCAGCATTATTTTAATGCATGATATTCATCAAACGACAGCAAATGGTTTGGAAAATGTAATGCTGTACTTGCAAAAGCAAGGCTACGAATTTGTAACTGTTAGTGAAATATTACAATAATCTATAATCCAAAAAAATAAGCCGAGCAACTGTTTCATTAAAACAATTGCTCGGCTTATTTATTATTTAAATAAATTGATCGTCGTAATAATAATTGGAATACCGAAGACGTCGATTAAAAACGCTCCTACTATGGGTACTACAAGAAATGCTTTTTTAGATGGACCAAAGCGTTGCACAACTGCTGACATATTGGCCATTGCATTTGGCGTTGCTCCTAAACCGTGTCCAGCAAAACCGGCAACCATCACCGCCGCATCGTAATTTTTTCCAAGAATCTTAAATAATACAAAGATACTAAATAAGACAATGAAGAATACTTGTGCGAAAACAATGATGAATAGTGGAAGTGCTAAATCAGCAATTTCCCATAATTTAATACTCATAAGCGCCATTGAAAGGAAGACACCTAATGTCACATCGCCGATTAAAGAAATACTTTTCATGTTAATCGCTTCAGGTTTTACTTTATCCATAATATTACGTACTAATACAGCTACAAACATTGAACCAACATAGCCAGGTAGTACGAAACCAGTAGCTTCTGAGAATAATGTTCCAACATATGTACCTACAGCCATACAGAACGTAATTAATAATACTTGTGTAAAGAATGAATCGGATGTAATTTGTTCATTTTTATTTTCAAAATCAACTTCTTCAGCTTCTTGTTCATCTGGCGTTAAATTATATTTACCAACTAAGTACTTTACAATAGGACCACCGATTAAACCACCAGCAACTAAACCACATGTAGCCGCAGCCGCACCGATTGTCATGGCTGATGAAATGCCTAAGTCTTCTAAAGTTTGTCCAAATGCTGCAGCGGCACCATGGCCACCTTCCATAGAGACAGCACCAGCCATCATACCGATTAATGGATGAATACCCATTAGCGATGCAAGAGATACACCAATAACATTTTGCATTAATGCTAGGAAACCACAAGCCAACCAATAAATAATTAATAATTTTCCACCAAGCTTCACAAGTTTAAAGCTTGCTCCTAAACCAATTGTTGTGAAGAAAGTAATCATAAATAAGCTTTGTAATGACGTATCAAGCGAAATTTCTAATACGTCAGTTGTCTTTAGAATAGTTGCCAATGCAGCGAATAGTAAGCCACCAACAACAGGTGCTGGTATACAAAAACGCTTTAAAAAACCGACTTTATTGATGAGCCAGCCGCCCAATGCGAATAGTGCAACTGCTAGAAATACTGTTGTAATTTGATTAATTTCGATCATGTACCTTGTCTCCTAAGTAAGTGATTTAGTGCTTCATAAACAAAATAAGCACCTAGTTTAACTGTGCGCCCATTCTCATCCAGTGAAGGATTTACCTCACAAATATCAAAAGAATGTGTATTTGGATGTGAAGTGACTTGTTGAAGTATCATGCGAACAGTTTTTGGATCAAGTCCAAACGGTGATGGAGCACTAACACCCGGTGCACATGCAGTATTTAGTACATCCATACAGAGCGTTAAGAGAATATAATCATGATTATCCATAAATTGCTGAAGATCATGCATAATTTGCGCTTTATTTTCTGACGTCATATTTTCTTCTAACACATAATTCACATGCAACTCATCGGCTTTATCAAACAGTTCTTTTGTATTGCCATAACGTTGTATGCCTAAAACAAAGTAATCGGCATGTGGATCCTGCTCTAAAATTTGACGAAACATTGTGCCAGACGATGGTTGCTCATCATATGGTCGTAAATCGAAATGAGCGTCAATATTGACGATCCCGATTTTTGCATCTTTAGGTAACGCTGCACGAACGCCTAAATAATGTCCGTATAGTGTTTCATGTCCACCGCCAAGCACGACACATTGTATTTTTTTATTTAGCAATGTTTTGACAATTTCGCCGAGCTCACGCTGTGCTTCTTCTAAAGCGTGGTTAAGACAAAGAACGTTACCAACATCTATAATTTGCTGTTCGTCATTAAATGTCCAAGGTAAGCTAGATAATGATTCACGCAGAGCATTAGGTGCACTTGCTGCCCCTACACGCCCCTGATTACGACGTACACCTTCATCACATATAAAGCCCACAATTCCGGCATGCTGATTATCTGAAGCGCTTACATCATTAATAGGAATTCTTTTCACTTTTTGATGTAAACGGAAACTACTCGTATTAGTAGTTGAATCTATACGGCCTTTCCATTGTTTTTGATCTGTCATTGTATACATATCTTCATCAACCCCATTTCCAATATTATTCTAGTGAAAATATTGTTATGAATAAATTATATATTCACATAATTATTATTGCTAATATATAATTAATATTAATCTATAGCTTAAAACTATAAATGTGGAGGGATGTTGCTGTGGATTTTAAACAATTACAATATTTTTTAGCAGTTGTGGAGCAAATGAATTTTTCGAAGGCAGCTGAAAAACTGCATATTTCTCAGCCTTCTCTAAGTAATGCTATTAAAAAATTAGAGCAAGAAATTGGCTCACCTTTACTTGAAAGGAATACAAGAAATCTTCAATTAACAGAAGCAGGCGAGCTTTTATATGAACGAGCAAAAGTTATATTGAAAAACATGGAAGTTTTAAAAATAGAAATGGATGAGGTAATTGTACGTGGCACAAGCGAAATAACGATAGGCGTTATGGAATCGATTAAGCATTGGCTCCCAAAAGTGATTACAGAGTATAAAAAAGAATATCCACAAATGATGATTCATCTAGTAGATATTTTAGGAAGTAAGCGTGTCGAAAAATCGCTCAAAAGCTATAAAACACATTTAATTATTACAAATCAGATAATGGATGATGAAGATCTCGAAGTTCACTCCTTATATGAAGAGCGACTTGTAGCCGTTTTACCATTAAATCACCCATTAGCGAAGAAAGAGCAGCTGACGATCGCTGATTTAAGTGAAGAGCCTTTTATTATTAGTACAGAGGGATTTCAAACGAGACATGACATTTTAGATGCATTTGAAAAGGCAGGAAAAAACATTAATATCCAATTTGAAATTGAACGCTTTGAGACGGCTGTGTCTTTCGTTCGTGAAAATTTAGGGGTTACCATTCTACCTGAAAATTATTTAAAAGGTCCTACAGCTAAAACTATTGTACAAAAAGAAATAGATTGCCCCAATTTACGACGAAATGTTTATTTGGTGTACTTGAAAAATCGTCATTTACCTTTGGCTATTCGCGAATTGCTTACTGATATTATGAAGATAGGCAAAATGCTTTAGAATATGGAAAAGCTTAAACGACAACGCTTGAAAAAAGCAATCGTATTCTTGATTATGTTAAAAATCGAACAAGAAGAAAGATGATTGTAGAAATGCTTGTTTCCGATAAACCTAACTTATCATAGTCTTCGGCTGTCCAAGTTTTCTAAGTAAGTTTAAAGTTAAGGGCTAAAAAGAAGCAGATAAGAAACCTAACATCAGAGGAAGTTAAACAAACTATTAATGCTTGTCATACAAAGAGGTTGTTCCGCTAACGGGCGCGATTATTTAGAGAAGCAGTTAAGAGGTTGATACATATTAATTAGTATCAACCTCTATTTTATATTACTTTTTATTACTTGCTATATAATAAGATTTTATGTCTCCTTCCATATAAATTTTTTCCTTCAAAAGCCACTGATATACAACATGAGAAAGGAACAATTACTCCGCAAGATATATCAAAAAATGAATGGGAAATCTTGATACTCTATAAATAAAGGAGGAAAGCTTGAGTTGTATGACTACGAAATTGTAATTAAAAAAATTATTATGTATGTGGAAGAAAACATACATGAGCCTCTTACCTTAGAAAACATTGCACGACAATCAAATTTTTCGAAATACCACTTTCATCGAATATTCCAATCCTCGGTTGGCATGACGGTAACCGAGTACATTCGGATGAGAAGATTGGCAAATGCTTCTGTTGCCTTGCTACACACAAGTGAACGCATTCTTGACATTGCTTTATATTATCAATTTGAATCACAAGAATCATTTACTAGAGCATTTAAAGAAGTATACAAGCTGCCACCTGGAAAATATCGCAGGATGATGTCTGACATGATTAAAAATAAGGAGGAATCGAATATGGAAACAAAGGTGAAAGGTTGGTTTTTGAGTGGATCAAATCCATTTAATTACGAAATGGGAATTGATCATGAAGTTGTTCATCAGGGAAAGGCATCAGGTTATTTAAAATCCAAAACAGTGCTAGATTCAACTGAATTCTCTACAATGATGCAGACATTTAAGGCGAATCAGTTTATTGGGAAACGCATTCGTCTTTCGTGCTTCATTAGTACAGAAAATGTAGACACGTACGCTGGAATGTGGATGCGAGTTGACGACACAATGGAAGATGTCCTTCAATTTGATAATATGAGTAACCGCCCTATTAAGGGCAACACAAACTGGAACCGTTATTCCATTATTTTAGATGTCCCAGATCAAAGTGCTGTTATTTCATTTGGTATCATCCTTGCTGGACAAGGTACGGTATGGGCAGATCAATTTACATTTGAAGAAGTGAATAAAAGTATTCCAACAACCAATTTGGAGGTGCATGGTGAACTGCTAGATGAGCCGGTAAATCTATCGTTTGATGAAGAAATATGATTTAAGAAGGAGGATAACATGGCTAATTCGGGAAAACAAACTATTGGGATAGTATCAAGTGTTATAGTTATAATCGCAATTATGGCTGTAAAATTTGTAGGAATTAATACAATTGTTCATTTATTAAAATTTTGGTGAAAAAAGTATTGCTAATTATTCCGTTATCGGACGCTATTGTGGAATAAACGTCAACTTTGAGAGCAAGTTCAAGAAAGATTCAATATAAAGCCTTAATCCCACATTATTTGGTAATAATCTTAAGTACAGGTTTTATATCTTTTACTAGGTGCGATTACTTTGAATACATATCCTTAAAGTGAAAGCATTGATTTTAATGGACTTTTAATAATTTTACTCTTGATAAGTTCCAATCGATAGAATGGAGGTTACACTAGGGACAGGGGGGGATGGTGGTTATTTTAAACCCTTTCTACCTTCTCAATTTTTAGTAATTGTGAGTGTCTTGAATTTAATTCCTCAGTTCTTCGCTATGAAGTTAGCTAATAGACACAAAAATAATTAATTTGATTGAGAAGAGTAACTTCTTCTCTTTTTTTATGCTACTAATCGTTTCTTTACCTAATTTACCAATTTTAATGAAGTGGTTCATTACCAAAAATTGTGGATGACGTTTGTTAAAACGTATACCATTTATAAAAGTTGATTGGAGTGGAGACTGGGCGACTCCTTGGGGATTAGCAATAGGGGAACGAAGGCTAAAAGCATCACGTCCTGTGATAACGCCTTCGTGACTAACATCGTGTTAGCCCGACGCCCCCAGGAAAGCGCCCAGTCGGAGCGGAAATCAACCACACGTTATGTAAAAGAAGCTATTCTGATTTGACGATACCTATTATGGCAAAATAATGTTTCGACTTGTGTTTTTTTATCGTAATGTGAGTTTCTATCCGCTCAAAACACTGCCTTAAGTATGAATTTTCTCTATAATTCAAATTTTTGTTTAATAGACATTGATTTACAAGAAATATAGCGGTAACATTTAATGTAAGAATAAAAATGAATATTCATTCATTTAGCATTTTGATGTTCAAACAAAGGGGGGCTTTTTTATGAATTTTTCTTATAGTGAAAAAGTAGTTGAACTACAAGAGAAGCTGACAAATTTTATGGAGCAATACATTTATCCAAATGAGGCAGTGTTTGCTGCACAGGTAGAGGCAATGGAAGATCGTTGGGGAGTGATCCCGCCAATTATGGAGGAATTAAAGCAAAAAGCAAAAGAAGCGGGCTTATGGAATTTATTTTTACCAGATAGTGAATATGGTGCAGGTTTGACGAATTTAGAATATGCACCTTTATGTGAAATAATGGGACGCTCTTTACTTGCCCCTGAAGTGTTTAATTGCAATGCGCCAGATACAGGAAATATGGAAGTGCTTGTGCGATACGGCTCAGAACAGCAAAAAAAACAGTGGCTGGAGCCGTTATTACGTGGAGAAATACGTTCCTGTTTTGCAATGACTGAGCCTGCAGTCGCGTCTAGTGATGCAACAAATATCGAGGCAAGTATTGAACGTGATGGCGATTATTATATTTTAAATGGGCATAAGTGGTGGACAACAGGGGCTGGAGATCCTCGCTGTAAAATCGCTATTTTTATGGGGAAACATAAAGATTCCACAGCACCTATCCATGAGCAACAGTCGATGATTTTAGTGCCGATGGATACACCTGGAGTAAAAATTGAGCGTATGCTTACGGCATTTGGCTATGATCACGCCCCTGAAGGACATGGTGAGGTGACATTTACGAATGTTCGAGTACCTGTGGAAAATATATTGTGGGGAGAAGGAAAAGGCTTTGCGATTGCGCAAGGTCGTTTAGGGCCAGGTCGTATCCATCATTGTATGCGTCTGATTGGTGCCGCTGAACGTGCATTAGAGGAAATGTGTGTGCGTGTAAGTGAGCGAAACGCTTTCCATCGACCACTCGCAGACCAAGGTGTGATGCGCGAGCGTATTGCGGAATCCCGTATTGATATTGAGCAGGCAAGGCTGTTAACGCTAAAGGCAGCGTATATGATGGACACAGTAGGGAATAAAGAGGCGAAAGCAGAAATTGCCATGATTAAAGTAGTGGCACCGAATATGGCATTAAGAGTGATTGACCGAGCGATTCAAGCATTCGGTGCTGCTGGAGTAGGACCTGATACTACGCTTGCAGCACAATGGGCAAATTCCCGAACATTACGATTAGCGGATGGACCGGATGAAGTGCATCGTAACACAGTTGCCAAGCTGGAGCTAAAGAAGCATGCCAAAAAACAAGAGGAGCTGGTGAAATGACGGTACTAGACTTATTTAGCTTAAAGGGGAAAACGGCTATCGTAACTGGGGGAGGACGCGGTCTTGGAGCTCAAATCGCACAAGGCTTTGCCGAAGCAGGTGCCAACGTTGTACTTTGTTCAAGAAAGGTTGAGGCATGCGAAGAGGTAGCGGCAGAATTAGCTGATTTAGGTGTACAAACATTAGCTCTTGCCTGTGATGTGACAAAGCCAGAGGATATCGCGAATGTAGTGTCGAAAACGCTTGAAACATTCGGCCAAATTGATATTTTAGTCAATAACAGTGGGGCGTCTTGGGGTACTCCTGCTGTTGAAATGCCATATGAGGCTTGGCAAAAAGTCTTCGATGTTAACGTCAATGGTACATTTTTAATGACTCAAGCTGTTGGTAAAATAATGCTAGAACAAAAGAGCGGAAAAATTATCAATATCGCTTCGGTTGCAGGGCTTGGTGGTACATTACCTGAATTCATGGATACAATCGGCTATAACGCAAGTAAAGGTGCGGTCATTACGCTAACAAAAGATTTGGCGGTAAAATGGGGGCCATATGGCGTCAATGTGAATGCGATTGCCCCAGGATTTTTCCCAACAAAAATGTCAAAGGTCTTAATTGAGCGCGGACAAGATTATTTAATGGGAGTGACTCCGTTAAAACGTTTAGGAACTGAAAATGACCTAAAAGGTGTTGCATTATTTTTAGCCGCAGCTGCCTCAGACTATATTACGGGGGATGTCATAGTTGTAGATGGCGGTATGAGCTCAATCATTTAAGGGAGGGGTACAATGGATACGATACAAGTAAGGGCAAGTGAACGTATTGATGAAGTAAAATTACATTCATTTTTAAAGAGTCAATTTCCTGAGTTACCAGAGGGGCAGCTAGAAATTTCACAGTTTAGTGCCGGACATTCAAATTTGACTTATTGCCTAAAAGTAGGTGAATTTGAAGTTGTTCTTCGTCGACCTCCACATGGACCTGTCGCCAAAAAAGCGCATGACATGAAACGTGAGTTTACGATTTTATCTGCATTACATCCATTTTTAGCTGCTGTACCAAAACCTTATGTGTACGTTGAAGATCGAGATATTATCGGCAGTGATTTCTTCCTAATGGAACGCAAAAAGGGTATCGTACTTGATACTCATTTCCCATCTGGCACTGAAAATACGGAGGAATTAGCACGTCTCATTTCGGAAAAGATGGTTGATTCACTTGTAGCTCTTCATGCAATACCATATAAGGAAACGCAATTAAAGGATATGGTGAAGCCAGAAGGATTTATGGAACGGCAAGTACATGGATGGATTGAACGCTATGACAAAGCAAAAACAGCAGAGCATACTGAAGTAGCAGCGTTGACAAAATGGTTAAAGGATCATGTACCTTCTGAACATGAAGCAACCATTATTCATTATGATTACAAACTTAATAACGCTATGTTTTCAAGTGATTATACTGAAATGATTGGGCTTTTTGATTTGGAGATGACAACTGTAGGGGACCCATTAGCGGATTTAGGGGTAGCCATGAGCTATTGGATGCATGCAGATGACCCAAAAATGCTGTTATACGCATTTGGAGAACCGCCAATAACGACTTTACCAGGGTTTTATACACGTCAGGAATTCATTCATCGATATGCAGAGAAAAGCGGGCGTGATGTTTCAGCCATCGATTATTATATTACATTTGCCTACTTTAAATTAGCAGTAATTTGTCAGCAAATCTATTATCGATACGTGAATGGCCAAACAAAAGACGATCGTTTTGCACAAATGGATAAAATGGTAGCTGCACTAATTCATCAGGCTTCTAAGGCACTATAAACTATGGTATAAATGACGGTTGCTTTTATAGCAGCCGTTATTCATGTTGGTGAACTACCCACCACTTAAAACCTAACAGTTTTTGAAGTAGGGGCTTCTCGACTTATCGTTGCTTTTAGTAGCCAACGAAAACTGCCCAAGCTATCCCTCTTGTTCCAAAAGTTCTTTTGGCTATGCTAACGCTAATATTTAATTACATCACTATATCGAGTGAATATCTGAAAGAAAATGTACAGTAGAGAAAGATTTATTTTTTTCAGTAATTCAAAAAGTAAACAAAAACGTTGATAATCCATATTCAGATATTTCGAAAAAATAATGACCGAAACCTAATTAAATGGTAAAGTATAGAAAATGTGAATGGAGAATTATCAGATGGGAAAATTGAAAAGAGTTGAATTAAAGCATTTTTCAAGTGAATATATTGAAGAATTGAACACTTTTGTACTTACAGAAGAACAAAAACAATTTTCTGCACTTCCAAGCAAATTTGAGGAAGTTAATGAAGGACAGTATCGTATTGTTATTTTAAGTGATAATACACCCGTTGGTTTCTTTCTCCTAAATTCAAATGAAAGAGTAAAGAAATACTCTAATAATTTGAACGCTCTGTTATTAACTGCACTATCAATTAATCATACAGAGCAAGGAAAAGGTTACGCAAAACAAGGCATGACATTACTAGTTGAGTTTGTTAAAACAGAATTCCCTAATTGCGATGAACTTGTTTTAGTTGTAGACAAAGATAATATACCAGCACAAAAACTATATTTAAAAGTAGGATTTGAAGATACAAATGAGAGGCTGATAGGACGTATCGGCGAAGAAATTATCATGAGACAATTAATAAAATAATATTAGACCACCCATAAAAGTAACGGGAATTTTTACTACCATCGTCACCAGAGTTGATTCTACATTTTGTAGATTAACTCTGGTTTTATGTTTTTCGGACAGTTTTGCATCAATCCTTGGAAATTATCTTAATAATATATATCAAAGGGCGCAAGTGTATCATTTGTATCTAGCAGAATATCTTTGTGACACTGTAGAGATTGAAGGCGAATCGTTTATAAGACGTAAGCTTGTGGGATTAGGATGAGGTAGTAGCGCCAGGAACAGTGTATTTTTACGCATTTGAAAGAAAATGTTCAGCAAGGAAGGAGGAATCTTGCTGAACATTACTTTAAATATGATGAATAATAATTTTACTAAAGGTTGGATATTTAATTAAATGAAATTTTGAGGAACACATTCACGAACACCAGAATTTCTCAAGGAGTTAAATAAAGCTGCACTGATTCTTAATAAAACATTGTTATCAGTTCCATCTTCTAAATCATAGATTACGAAGTATGAATTATCTACTGAAAAAATACATTTTCGTTCTAATTTAAATCCAGGTGGTACAGTTGGAAGTTTAAAAACTGGTACAATCACAGGTGTATCTCCTTCATCTCTGATAAAATTGAAAGTTTGTTGGTCAATCTCATAGATATTAACTGGATCAATCTCCACACCTTTATCTGGAACTGTAATTTCATCTTCAACTAATAGGAAAAAGCGTTCGTTTCGAAAATTGAAAAGACTTCTCGCTCCAATTACAAATGATGCCATTTTATATTCATCTCCTCTTCTATAGATTATTTTATTCATATCGAATACAGTTGTTTGGACAATAAGGAAGGTGGAGTGAAGATATAGTAAATATTGTTTTTTCAATACTTATAATTAACCATTCTGTTTTTAGACCGAAGGCTATCCTATAGGGTACTTTTGAGTAAAGTAACTATAAAAGGGTCACTTGGGATAGAAGTGACCCTTAGTAACAAGATTCGGAGGTGTAAGGCTAAATTAGCTTTACATTACTATTAATATGTCGTGATAGCTTTGTTTGTATAGTGAATTGACTATGAAATAAATTTAAAAATAAAAAAGTCGCAGCGTCGTCACACGCTACAGTAAACTAATGAACAATACTTTAAATATGATGAATTATAATTTTACTTATCCAAGCAGCAAAGATAATCCAAATAATTATAAAAAGAATACCAACAAACCAATTCTTTGGCTTTCCAGATTGTTTTAAGTTTTCTGCAGCTTCTTTATTATCCTCAATTACATGTAGTGGAATTAGTTTTAAAGCGAGGGTAATTCCTAGAGGTACAATTATCAAATCATCAAGATACCCTAGAACAGGAATAAAATCTGGAATTAAATCTATTGGGCTAAAAGCGTATGCAACCACAAGCATTGCCACAAGCTTAGCATACCATGGTGTTCTGGGATCTTTATAAGACAGATAAAGTACAAATAAATTTTGTTTTAATTTTTTTGCAAAGGATTTTAATTTTGATATTAAACTGTTGTTCATTGAAAATCTTCCCTTTCGTTACAATGAAGTATAAGTCATCTAAGCAAAAAGGGAAATAAAAACTAATGAATAATATGAGCAAATTAAGAAATAAGGTAATCCACTACTCATACTTTCTAACGGAGCAGTTAAATTGAAGAAATATATTGTAAAAAACTTATATTGTACAATTTCTAAGAGGTGGCTATTATGATAACTAAATTTGAAACCAGATACTTTTATATTGTCAGTCCATATGATGAAAAATTTATAAAATGGGATACAATTGAGGGAATTCTCAATCAAGTTATAATAAATGATTATGAAATCATTTCTGATTTAATGGATCAAGATGTTCGAGATAAGTTTGGGGAAGAGTATGAAGTGTGGAAAATTACTAAAGACGAATTTGAACAGAGAATATAGCCTAACATGAAATGGGCTCATCTTGTTTAACTAATGGTGCAGTTTTCTTGAAGAAGGAACATATAGCAAAGAATATGCGAGAAAGGAGTGAGTTTAAATGGAAATTAATAATTTTAGAGGTAAATAGAATTATTAATAAGAGAGGTATAGGTATCACTAATGACTAAAATAATAATGGAAGATCGCAAAGTGAATAACATACCGATTTTAAGTATTTATCAAAGTGAATTAAAGAAATGCCCATTAATCTTTTATCTTCATGGATACGGAGGAGACCGTGAGCAAGCGTTAGATTTTGGATATATGCTTGCCAAAAAAGGGTTTTATTATGTTAGTATCGACTGCAAAGACCATGGTATGAGGAAAACGAACACCGAAACTTACAAATTTTCCAAAGTATTTCCACCAGATACTGGTCTTGATTCTTATGTTCATATGCATGAAGTAATAGAACAGTCTGCATTCGATATACAAAGTCTCATTGAATATTTTAATAGTAGAGATGAGATTGATAAGAATAAAATAGGAATATCAGGTTTTTCTATGGGAGGATATGCAACATTTTATATCGCAGCTAATAACCCTAATATAAAAGTTGCGGTTCCAATAGCTGGAAAGCCATCTTTTACAAAAGCATGGAAAGATAGTATCCTATCAACTGGTACTTATGAACAATGGAGAGAACCGATTCAGAATGCAGAGAAAGAAATAGCAAAAAGAACAGAGTATTTCCAAATGATAGATCCATATGAAAAGTTGAGTAATTTTTCACCAAAACCATTACTAATTATCAATGGTGATCATGATACAGATTCACTATTTACTTATTCATTAGAACTCTATGAAAAGTTGTTACCATTGTACGCTGAACAGCCAGAAAATCTTCAGCTCAGCATGCCTTTTGTTAATCACCAATTTAATTATTATATGAAGTTTGAAGCTTGCAATTGGTTTGAAAAGCATCTTGGTATTCATTAATAGGATACTATTTTTGACAAACCTTATTGTGCTAACGGAGCTTTTAGTTGAATAGTTAGAAAGAGGTAACCATCTCATATAAAATGTACCCTATAAGATAGACACTTTCAAAAAGGTCATCTTATAGGGTATTTTTGTTTATAATGAAGAAAAAACGAGCGGTGGTTAATAGTA